>JBIKMD010000092.1:0-8655 GCA_044359465.1 Myxococcota bacterium | reverse complement strand
ATCGTCGACATTGGCGAGCTCATCGATCGCTACAACGCCGAGGTCTATCCACAGAGTGGCATCTACGTGGCACTCGCTGGTCTCGATGACTACCTGGCGCTCGTCGACTGTCACCGAGAGAAGCTGCCGGTGCTCGCCGCCGATCCAAATCCGTACTGGATGGGTTTCTATTCGAGTCGTCCCGAGGTGAAACAGCGGCCCACGCGTATTAGCCGCACCCTCGTCCTGGCGGAGAAGCTGTCAGCCAGTGCGCCAGCGGATCCACACTTTCGCGCGCTGACGGATCGCGCCTGGAACATGCTCTTGCTGAGCAATCACCACGACTACATCACAGGCACCTCACCTGATCGGATCTGGGAATCGGAACAACGCTCCTGGTTAGAAGAAGCCGAAAGCGCAGCCGCGGCGGCCTGGAGCTATGTGGCTCCGGCGCTCCCGCAAACGCCGGCTCGCCAAACTCCGCCGCTTCACCATCACCTGGACGGCGACGAGCTCGTGGTCGAGTCTGCCCACTATCGCTTTGTGATCTCGGGCAAACGCGGAGGGTGCCTGACGAGCTTCACCGACTCTGATGGTCGGGACGTATTAGATGGGCTAGGAAACGATCTCATCGTCTACGCAGACAGCGGGGGGCTGTGGCGCCTCGGTCACGAGTTCGCCGGCGGCTCGTTCAAAGTGCTGGCGCGAGCGAGCGACGGGCCCGCGGGGCTCGTCGTGCATGACCACAGCGGCGAGCTGACAATCTCGATCAGCTCGTCGATAGCCGGTCGCCCGTTCACCCGCACCATCTGGTGTCGATCCGATTCGCCATTTCTACGCATGCGCGTTGCCGGGGCAGTCAAGACGCGTTGGACCGTGAGCGCGAGCTTTGCGACCTCTCTGCGCAACGATCGCTTGATCATGGACGGTCCGGGAGGGCACGCGGATCGACCCATTCAGAAACACTATGACCCTACCTTCTGGCCGGTGTCATCACACTGTCAGGTTCACGACGCTCGGACCAATCGACACGGCCATTTTCTGTTCGACTCACCAGCGGCGCTCGCGTTCCGCGATGACGGGCGCGTGGAATGGATCGTCGCGCGGAACGCAGCGAAGGAACGCGCGTTCGGCTTTTTGCCCGTGCTTGCGCATCCAATCGGAGGAAGCTCAGATGAGGAGCAGAGCTTCGACTATGCGGTGGGCTTTGGTTGTGCGACCGGCGAACCCCAGATGAACGCGCACCGAGAGGGTCTGTTCAGAGAATGGCTGCCGACAAACGAGCGCGAGGCCTGGCGATTGGCGCATGCCTTCATTCTTTGTGATGATCCGCAGGTGAAGGTCACTGCGGTCAAACATGCCCACGATGGCGATGGTGTCATCGTCCGCCTGACGCGACGAGTCTTCACTAGCGAAAGCGTTTCCATATCCTGTTTCGGTAGACGCATAGGCACTGCATGGCTCGCGGACGCACGCGAGCAGAACTGCGCGCCTCTCCCGGTTGAGGGCGGATCCGTTCAAGTCCCAATGCGTTACAGCGTCTCGACGATCCGCGTTCGTTTTGCCGAATGAACGATCTGGGTGCGGCATGCTTCGTGCTGAGTCAGCCGTCATGGCAACGTTAGACCCAATCGAGACAGCGACCCGCCCGCATCGAGAGCTTGTGTTCACTTCCAAGGCGCCCTTGCGCATCGCTTTCGTCGTCGATTGTCTCGATGGCCAAGGGGGAGGTTTCGTGTCGGCGCGTCGCTTCATCAAGGAGCTTCGGCGCGAGCATGAGGTGCGAGTGATCGGTACCGGACCGGACGGTCCCGATCACGTGAGTATGCCACCGCTGCGGCTACCAAGCCGAACACTCGAGGAAATGCGTTTCGTCTTCGCCCGGCCCATCCGCGCCCGAATCGCCCAGGCGATGCAAGATGCCGACATCGTCCATCTGCAGCTTCCCTTTTGGTTGTCATTCGTCGCGCGCGACGAAGCACGCAAGCTCGGCAAACCAATCGTCGCGGCGATGCACGTGCAACCCGAGAATTTCTTGCGAAACATGGGCCTGCGCTCCGCATCGCTAGCGTCAGCAGCGTATCGTTTCTGGGTGAGCAACTACTACAACCTCGTTGACACTGTCGTGTGTCCTACGCGCTTCGCTGAGGAGCAGCTGCGCGCGCACGGGCTCGAGACGCCGGTGTTGGTCGTTTCCAATGGTTTTTCACCGGACTTTCAGTCCCGCACCTACCCGCGTGAGCCACAGCACGAAGGTTTTTTCCTTATCCTCGCGGTCGGTCGACTGGCGGCGGAAAAACGCCAGGACGTGCTCTTGCACGCTGTGGCCGCCAGCCGTCATCGCCACGAGATCAAGGTCGTGCTTGCAGGCACTGGTCCGCGTGATTCGAGCCTCAAGCAACTCGGCGTTCGTCTTGGCGTCGATCTTGAAGTGACGTACGCGTCGTCCGCCAGGCTGGAGCGATTGATGAACACGGCCGACCTGTTCGTGCATTGCAGTGAGGTCGAGCTCGAAGGGATGTCGGTGCTCGATGCCATGAACGTCGGCCTGCCTGCGTTGATCGCCCAAAGCGCGCAGAGCGCTGCGTCGCAGTTCGCGCTCGACGAACGGTTCTCGTTTCCCGCCGGGAATGCCGACTCTTTGCGAGACCGGTTGGATTGGCTCATCGAAAATCCGCAGTGGCGCACCACTGCGCCGAGCGCTGCCAAAGCCCTAGCACGGCGTTTCGACTTTGCAGACAACGCCGCTGCGTTGGCGGGCTTGTTTCGCTCGCTCGTGGAGCGGAGCGAGGGTCTCGATCGGACCCCAAGAACAGAAAATGCTCGAGCGGCGGGCTAAGAGGCACACAGGCCGAGCTATGCTCGAAGCGGAAGCGTCGCCAAACGCAACGTCGGCCCGAGCGCGAGGTCGAAGCGTCCGGTGTCGGCCGCGAAGATCTCACCATCGAGCGTATAGTAGGCCTCCGTGCCGATGATGGACACGGCGCGCGACTGCGTATTGACGTAGCGAGGATCCGTAGGAAGATGGCCTTTTCCGAGCAATGAAACGAAGGCGAGGCGCCATGTCGACAGAGGATGCAGCATCAACCGCGGGTCGAGCGGCAGATGACCTCTTGCGAGCAGCGGCGCCATGAGGGCGAACTCGCGGGACGAAACGGCGTACGCGAGGAAATTGAACATGTCGTGCCTGCGTGCCGCAACGAACGGCGTGACGTAGGGATTCACGACCCCGCTGACGTTCGCCATGACGGTGGCGAAGCGGTCGAACTGAAGCTCCGTCGAATCGACGGCGATCTGCGCGTGCATCTCGTTGAGCAACGCCTTGTGCTTACTCGGCGCGCCCACCGCGGCCGAGATGATTGCCCGTACGCCCACGCCAACCGCGCGCAGCTTCGACTTTCTTCCGCGCTCGAAACGCTCGAGCAATCGCACGAGCGGACCGAGCGCAAACGTGAATCCGAATGAGGTCCGTGGACCATTGGTCACCGCCAGCACCGGGCTTTCGCGCCATGCCACTGCGTCGGTCCGATAGGCGCGCATCAGGCGACGAAAATTTTCTCCTGGCGTTCGAGTCATCCCACACCAGTGGGCAGTCACGTTCATCGTTCCGCCCCCGAGCAGCGCAAGACGAGGAGGCGTTTCGTTCGGATCGCGCAGCAGCTCGTTGATCACGCGATAGATGGTGCCGTCGCCGCCGTAGATGCACAACAAGCCAACGCGCTGCCCCAGGCTCGCAAGCGCTTCGCGTACGTGATCGATATCGTCGGTGACAATGCGACGGATCCCGTTTGCCTCGTCGCTGTCGAGAACGTCCGATAGAACGCGCCACCGGCCACCGGCGCGCGGATTGCAAATCAAAGCGACATCACTATTGGGTTTGTCGATCACTATGCCGATTCTTTCTGCCGCTCATTGCTCGGTCGTTCGTGTCGCGTAGCAGATCGCCGACTGGCAGCTCAGGGATGCGGACGACGTTCGTCCGCAATGCCGTCAAGGCGAGGGGAAGTGAGCCAACTGTCGCGGCGCTCGTCGTAGCGGCCACCGCGCGCAATGCTGCAGTCGAAGCAAAGCGCGACCTCATCGGAAACGACAAACGCCCTGTCCGTGGCGGCGGTCACCGTTGCTCCGCAATCAAAGCACTCACTCTGTGTACTCTGTTCCTGCCGATGCATGGTCTGTCTCCTGTTGTTGGTGCTACCAACAGCAAACATTGGGCCAACAAAGTACGGAGCGCGCCGCATCAGCGCGATCGCCGCTCCGAAAAACCTTGCTCGCCGATGAGCGGAACGAAACGAACGTCACAGAGGATTGTCTTGTGCAGGTGGCCGCTCGCGTCGCCAGTCACACGCACGAGGACCTGCGACGCCTCGTCGGTGCCAACGGGCATCACCAGTCGACCGCCAGGCGATAGTTGCGAGATGAGAGCCGTTGGAATGTCCGGGCCACCAGCCGCGACGACGATCGCGTCGTAGGGTGCGTGCTCGGGCCAACCAAGCGTTCCGTCCCCCACGCGTACATGAACATTGTCCGCCCCTGAGCGCTCGAGCCGTGCCCGAGCCTGTGCAGCGAGCGAGACGATGCGCTCCACTGTGTAGACCTCCTTCGCCAGGCGCCCAAGTAGCGCCGCAGAGTAGCCGGAGCCGGTGCCAATCTCGAGCACCCGCTCGTGTCCTTTGAGCGCAAGCGACTCGAGCATGAGGGCCACGATGTAGGGCTGCGAGATAGTCTGCTCATCACCAATCGGAAGCGGCCTATCCTCGTAGGCGTGCGCGGCGATGGCGCTCGGCACAAAGGCTTCGCGCGCAAGCTCGGTGAACGCGCCGAGCACGCGCGCGTCGCGGATGTCACGGGCAACGAGTTGCCGCTGCACCATTTGCTGACGTTTGTTTTCTTTCATCGCATGCAGCTCATGCCCTCAAGTGTTGGTTGGTCGCTGGCTGCAAGTGCGTAGCCAAGGGCGCGCGGTGCGCTGCGCTCGGCTGGAACGCGAGTTGCATCAGTTGATCACTTGTCGACCTGCGCTCAACCCACCGGAGAAGACGATGAACCTAAGAATCACCTATCGACACATGCAATCATCAGCCGCGGTAGCGAGCATCCTGCGCAAGCGAGCGGAAGAGCTCGAGCGGCTCTACCCGCGCATCGTCAGTTGTCACGTCGTCTTCGAGCAAGCACACAAACATTCTCTCAAAGGACGTTTGTTCCATGTTCGTATCGATCTGGGGGTGCCGCGCGCGAAGCTCACCGTGAGTCGCGATGCCCAAGCCGCGCACGAGCACGAGAATGCCTTCGTGGCGATCCGTGATGCTTTCGATGCTGCTCGCCGTCAGCTCGAAGATTTCGCCAGCAGGCACAACGGACCTGGGCTGCAAAACGCAACGACGCTCGCGCTGCCGTCTGGGCCGCGTTCAACGACGTCTGTCGCGTTCTAGACGATCCTCATGCAGCACGAAGGCTCTGCAGCGGGAAACCGGCGGAGAGCGTTACTGCCGACGCTTGCCTGGTTTCCTGTCTGTAACGCCGCTCCTCCTGGCATTGCGCAATTCGGCACTGCGTCATTGGCACCCCGTGTGCAAAATCCGATGTCCATGGACACAGCGATGACGACGATTCCCGGCCTCGAAAAAGCGCTCTTCGACCTGAGCCCCGCGGGCGTGATGGTCACCTCGCTGAGCGGTGAAATCGTGGCGGTCAACCCCGCGTTCACCGCGATGACCGGCTTCGCCGCGCAGGAGTGCCTCGGCAAGACGCCCAAGCTCTGGCACTCGGGCAAACAAGACGACACCTTCTATGACCAGATGTGGAACAAGCTGAACTACGATCGGCAATGGGAAGGCCGCGTCTGGAACAAGCGCAAGAACGGCGAGCTGTATGAGGAAGAGCTCAAGGTTCGCCTGCTTCCGGAGGAGGGAATCATTGCACCGCGCTTCGTCGGCATCATGCGAGAGATCGTCGAGCCAGCGCTGAGCAAAGATCCGCTGACCGGCTTGTTCATGCGCGACGTCTTCATGGGCGCGCTGTCGAGTGCGCTGGATAACGCGCGCAACAGAAGTCACAAGACCGCGGTGATGTTCATCGATCTCGACGGTTTCAAAGAGATCAACGACACTTTCGGTCACATGGCGGGCGACGTGGTGCTCACGGCCATTGCCCAACGCATGAGCGACTGCGTTCGCCCTGGCGACATCGTTGCACGCATGGGTGGCGACGAGTTCGCCATCCTCGTCTCGTTGCTCGACCCGATCGATGCAGCGTCGAAGTTGGCTCAGCGCTTGTTACAGGAGATCTCCAAGCCCATCGCGATCAAGCCGATGGGCCTGGGCCGAACGATAGAAGTCTCGCCGATGGCGAGTGTGGGAATTAGAACCGGACCTTGGGCGAATGAAACGCCGGAAGAGCTCATCGCTGCAGCGGACCAGGCAATGTATTCGGTGAAGCGCTCGCGCTCCCACCACGTGCGGGTGCGCGACTCCAGCAAGTACCGATGAAGCATCGCGCATCCCACGACGTGAGCACGCAGAGAAGTCCACCGGGACGAGACATGCCTCCTGCGAGTAACGAGCCGTTTCGATTCAGTAACTACGCAGTGCCGCAGCGCCAAGCGGATCCTGAGGCACACCGCTTGCACTCGGGTCGAGCGAGGTGCGCATGACGGTTCGATTCTTTTCAGATGTGCAGCAACCGAGACACCAAGCTCCGCCCGCGTTCACCCAACGATTGAAACGACCTGCGATACTCGAGCAACCAAAGTGGCTCGGCGCACCAACGCGATTTCTCATCGTCGACCGCCACCACCGTCGCCCCGCAGGACCGCTCGCCCTCGCGGCCCACGCGAATCTTGCCAGCAAGAACGAACGATCGCGTATCTGCGCCGAGCGCTCCGAACGTGCGCGCTGCTCCGCCCTGCACGCGCACGAGCATCAGCGTCTCCCGCGGCGACTGATACAACACGGTGCTTGCGCTCGTGCCGTCGTCTCTTCCGTCGCGCCACTCCAGCGCGCTGGAAATCTCGTTTGGATAGAGCGCCACCAAATCAGCAATGAGACTGGAAACGATCTCGTTGGATGCACGCCCTGCGTTTCGGGCGACGAGACGCTGCAACAGAATCGGATCAAACACGTACATGGAAGCCTCCTCCGACTTACGAAAGCAAATCCTCGGCCACTGAGCGAACGCTCACGTTTTAACTGCTTTACTCGTAATTCAACGTAAGCACGTTGACTCTTCACGGAGCGGGAAGTCATTATTGGTTCAGGCGCCCGGGGGGCGCCTTCTTATGTCAAACGAAAAAGAACGCGTTGTTTTGCGAGACGAGCTTCAGCAACCCGCTGAGCTAGAGAATGGTCGCTACCCGCCTCGCCGAGCGCCAAGACGAGAGGCCGCTGACGGTCGCGTCGCTGAGGACATCACCGCGCAGCGCCATCTCGAAGAAGAGCTCGCGCAGGCGCAAAAGCTGGAGGTGCTCGGCGCGTTCGCCAGCGGTGTGGCGCACGACTTCAACAACGTGCTGCAAGCGATTCTCGGGTGCGTGAACATCGCGCGCGAGCCGAGCACTCCTAGCGCGCGCTCGGCTCAGCTCCTCGATCACGCCGCTGCCGCCGCCAAGCGCGGCGGAGAGCTCACCGCACAGCTATTGACGTTCACCCGCAAGAGCACACCCATCGCGGAGCAAGTTGCGATCGACGAGCTCATCTCCAGCATGACAGACCTACTCGCGAGGTTGGTCACCGAGCAGGTGAGCATCTGCGTCGATCTCGACGCCGCTCGCGCGCGAGTGTTCTGCGCAGCTGTCCACATCGAGCAAATCCTGATGAACCTCGCGGCCAATGGCCGAGACGCAATGCCTAACGGTGGAACGTTGTCGATTCACACCGAGGTGGTTCCGTGGGAACGCGTGCCGCGGCGCGAGGAGCTCAAAGCGCACCCCACCTACTTGCGCATGACCGTCCGCGACACCGGCGTGGGCATGACTGCCGCGACCATGGCCAAGGTCTTCGATCCTTTCTTCACCACTAAACCCGTCGGAAAAGGAACGGGCCTCGGGCTGTCGACGGTGATCTCGCTCGTCAAACAACACGCGGGGCGCGTGGACCTGACGAGCGAAGAGCACCACGGCGCCGAGCTCGCCATCTACCTTCCATGCGTGCAGCGAGAGCCAGTTGCCGTTCAGCGTGCACCCCCGCTGAACACTCGCTTCTCAGGGTGCGCGCTGATCGTCGAAGATGATGCGCTGGTGCGCACGACGGTCGCCGCATACATGCGCGACCTCGGCTTCGACGTGCTCGAAGCAAGAGACGCGATCTTAGCGTACGAAGCCTCAGCTAAGCGTCACATCGACGTGCTCGTCTCCGACGTGCTGCTGCCTGGGGGTACTTTGGGACCGCAGATGGCCGCACGGATCAAGCGGGAACAGCCCAACGTCGAGGTGGTGTTCGTCTCGGCAAACGCAGACTTGGAAGATGAAGAGCTGAGAAGGATCGGCAGCGCCGTGCTGCGCAAGCCATTCGAAAAAGACGAGCTCGCTCGGGTGCTGTCAATCGCGCGAGACACGCACCGCGCGCAGACTGTTGCTGCCATGCTGCCGCACGCCGCTCCGAGCACGATCCTGCTGGTGGATGATGAGCCCACGGTGAGACTGGCGCTGCACGATCTCTTCGAAGGTGGCGGCTACCGAGT
>JBIKMD010000091.1:0-8695 GCA_044359465.1 Myxococcota bacterium | reverse complement strand
CCGATTCGTAGATCTGCATCGCGTAGGCCTCGCTAAACCCTGCCTCTTTTGCGAAGCGCTTCACGGTCTCAAAATCGGGAATGCCGTGCATGTACACGCCGCCGAGCGGCGAATCGGCAACGCCCGGATTCTTTCCCTTCATCTGATTATAGAAGTCTGCGCCTGTAGCAGATTTGCCATTCGAACCGGGAATGGGCTCGCCATTCGAGAGCTTTGCGAGCGGCGCAATGACGAATTTCGACAGTTCTGAGTAGGTATAACCTTTGGCGAAAATATCGGTAAAAAAGGTCTCGAACGCGAGCTCATTCACGCGAGATTGAGTGAGCGGCTCGTGACCATTCGCCTCGTATTCGGCTTTGAGACGGCCCTCGAACACGGCGGTGAGATGCTCCACGTTGTAGGCCTTGGCGTCGACCGAGCCGTACTTCGATTGGAACGCGGCAGCGATGACACCACTCACCTTTGCCCCGATGCCAGTCACTCCCTTCTCGAAGCGCACACCACCTTTCTGGCGCTGAATGAACGCGGCCGCTTCTCCACTCGGCTGCGTCTCCATGAGCTTCGAATAAGCGACCCCGGCATTGTGTTTCCCTTGCGCTTTGCTCTCGGGCTTGGGCTCCAAGTTGCTCGCATCAGGCAACCTCCGCGCAAAATACGCGTCGACACGTGCGGGATCAGCGCCGCTTTTCACCAGCAAGTCTTTTTGCTTGGTGCGCAGCTCGTGCAGCGGCACGCGCGTCTGCTGGTCGAATTGCCTGTACTCGAGCTCCACGAGCTGCTCCGCCACCCGAGGCGCCGCCTTCTCGCTAACACCGACGTCAACCGCGAGGACTTCGCGCGTGTAGGTGAAATTCTTCTTCGACTTTTGTGCCTCCACACTTTTGTCCGCTTCGATGAAGTTGTCTTCGAGCGACTTCGTGCGAGACATCTCTTGCACACCGAAGGTGATACCAAGGCCGTCCTTCGAAAGTAGGTCAGGATACTTCGGGTGAACAATTTCGCGGACTGGAACACCGTTCACTTCTGCCCTTTGCATCCAGGCGCGCGCCTCGGTTTGCGCCTTCAACGCGGCCATCGTCAGAAGCTTCTTCGGGTCGCCCTTGAAGCCCGGCGGAAACACCACGACCATGGCAATCTCGTCGCCACCCTTGCGGAAGAAGTGCACTTCGCCACCGGCCTTGCGTACCACGGCCGCTGCGTTCTCGTGGTAAAAGCCCACGGCCTTACGGAACACACCGTCTGCGGCGTCGCGCCCAAGCCCATCCGTCAGACCGCGCAGATTTCCCATGTCCATTTCGCCGTAGAACGCACGGGCGCCCTGAGGCATGTTGTCCAGTGCTAGTTTGGCCGTCGGCACGCGCTCTTCTTTTGGCATCAATCCGAGCACCGCATCGTGGGACTGACTCACATCGAAGGCTTTCTCTGCGGCGGGTTTGCCGTAGCCTTTGCGCTTCGTCATCGCGACGAACTCACGCTTGCGCTGCGCAACGCTCGAGTACTTGTCGCCACCAACGCTTGGAGCCAGCATTTTCGCACTCGCCGGATCAAAGGCGCTAGGCGTCATGTCGTTCGTATGCTGACGACGTTTGGGCGCGACAGTAGGCTCCGGCGGAGGTTGTATTCCGCGCAGCGCACGATCGCCGACTGACAAATTCTCAGAAGCGGGGAGCTTGGGATCGAGCTGCGTCACCACCGCGTCGATGCGCACCCCAGGATGCTTTGGCGAACGCGGATTCGGGATATCAGCTAGCGCCTTCGGTGGCCCCAGCGCGCCAATGGCATCCTCCAACTTCGCCATTTGTTTGGCTGGGTTGCCCTTTTCGAAAACAACAACAGTGACGATTTTACCCGCACCGTCCGAGTGAAAAGTCACTTTGCCGCCGAGCTTTTTGGCCTCCGCTTCTACGCTGCGAAAATACGGACCGTAGAGCGCCTGTAACTCCGTGTTTGCCTTCGCGGCCGATCCCATCTCGTGGTTGAGCCCAGACAGATTCCAGACATCGCTGGTGATGAGAAAGGCGTTCTTCGCTCCATGCTTCACGAGCGCATCAACGAAAGGCGCCAGATCTTTCGGCGCACTGACGAGTGGCATGCCGGGCTCGTTGAACACCGGATGCGTCTGAGGTCCGTAAAGAAGCTCGAACGCTTGTTTGGCCTCCGCTTCGGTGAAATTTTTTCCCTCGATTGAGGCTTGGAACTCGGCCCAACGTGACTCAGCGGTATTCTTTACGGCGGTCGCTGGCGGCGCGAAGATTTTTTCGTTCACTTGCATGAACGCTCCGGCAGCAACGGTGCGACGCGTGCCGCCTGGCTTCTCCACTACGATCTGACCGGCCTTCTCGTTGATCTCTACCACTTTCCAACGCGGCTCGATCTTAGGGCCCTCACCAGGAACACGCAGCTTCGGTAGCGCGTCCATGTGTTCGGCGGAGGGCACATTCTTTTTGAGGCCCCGCGCGGCTTCAACATCACCGTGCTTCTCGAACATCGCGCCAATGACGATGCCGCCAACGATGGCGTCAGCGAGTCCGTCGCTCCACTCCCGCTCGCGCAGCAGGTTGTAAGCAATTTGCTCCGCCCCACCTGTGGTGCCGTTGAAGAACGCGGCAACGCCGCCATGCATTGGGAACTTTGCGCTGATACCGCCGAGCACGAGCGATGACACACCCGCACGCAGCATGTCGTAAGGAATATCGGAGATCAGTTTGTGCGCTTCTTCTGTCTTGCCATCGATCACGAGCAAGCCAGCTTGCACGAGGCTGCCCACCGGGGCTGCCGCCATGTTGGCGCCAGCCATACGAATGGTCAGGCTCAGTTTTCCCACCTCTACGGCCTCAACAGACGCTTTTGCCATGACCCCAAGGCTCACGCCGGCGGTCAGCGCTGAAGTGAATGACTGGCCAATCGCGTCGTAACCGGCGTCGGCAATCGCTCCGGCATGAAAGCCATCCCCATTGGCGGCGCTAACAACTTGGTTTCCCGTTTCGATCACCATCGCGGTGCCCACACCTGCGCCCGTGCCCGCAACGATTGACGCACCGAACTGTGCCCAGCTCGCCGCCGCGATCTCTGATGTACCACCGAGCGTGATCAAGGTTGCAGCCGTAGCGGCGGCAGAAATCGCTAGGTTCTTGAAGATGTTCGCTGCAAAGTGAACCTTGGCGTTGTGCACCTCGATCGCAGTGTCGGTCATATTCCAGAGGATCGGGTCGAGGAAGCTGAGCTTCGCATACGCTTCAGCCATACGAAGCTCTTGCGCGGCCAGTGCATCGCGCTGCGGCTGACCGTAGCCGGTGATCTCAGACGTCTTCAGAAAGTACTGAGCCTTGAGTCGCAATAACCGCTCCTCGGCCTTTGGCGTGAGCTCAGCCTGCAGCGATTGACGATACAGATCCACAGCCTCGTCTAGCGCCCACATGCGCTTGGTTTTGGGCAGCTCGTCTTTCATGATTGCCCAATTGCGGTCGTACTCTTTGCGCAGATCACCGTCGACGCTCACCTCATGGTCAAAAAACGGATCGATCTTCCCCAAGCGATTCGACGTGTGAATGTAGTCATGCGTCTGCTCGAAATTGTCGTAGACCGCTTCGGTAATGCCCCAGCGGCGCTGCACGAGCTTGACGGCGTCAGCACGAACGTCTTGCCAAGGCGTGTTCTGCAGCAAACCCGCGACGAAGGGTCCTATCTGCGAGCTCCCATAGTCTTTGATAATCGTTTCTAGCTCGCTTGCTGAATAGCGGCCCTGAAACGCGAGCAACACCATTTGTCGTTCGGGGCTACCTATCTTTTCGAAGAAGAGACGCAGGCCCACCTTGTCTTTATTCAGAAGGAGCTCGTGAAGCACCTCCGCTTTGTCCCAACTATTATGGCGGAAATAGGTCACACCCTTGCCATCGTCCAGCGGAACCAGATCTTTGTCGAGCTTGCTGGCCCACGCGATTTTGTCCAAGCGCTCGCAGAGCGTGGACAACCTGTCGTCGTACATGACGCCGTTAGAGAAGAGCGCAGCGTCAAGCTCGCTGTTTGCAAGGATCACGATCGCTGTCTCGCGCACCCACAAGTCTCCCTCGCTCGGATCCTTGGCGAGACGCTGTAGATCGCTGCGCGTGAGACTCGTCTTTCCGTGTTCGTGCATGTAGCTGAGCAACGCACGCATGCGCACGCCACTCACGGCATGACGGCCCCGCTGCAAATCGGCGAGCCCAGCCATCAGGGTGGTGTAGTCCCCGGTCGTGGGCGTACTACCGTGTGCAATTTGAAAAAGCTCACTGCGGTGGGGGTGCCCTAGAGGACCGGCGTCTGCCTTGCGCAAGTGGGTCGTCGTCAGACTCGCGAGCTGCTGCTCCATCTTGACATAGCTCTGGGCAAACGAAGCCCAGAACGTTTTATCGAAGTTGGTTTTTGGCGAACCATCTTTGTTCCAAGTGACGCCTGGGGCATCGATGCCCCACATGTCGTGCTGGATCTTGGCGTTCACCATGTACATGCCGACGGCTTCGCTACGCGCCTGCCTCTCTATGCGGGCCAGCGCCTTTTGTACGTCCGCAAATGAGGAAGTGGGGCCAAAAGCCAGGGCGTCGTACTGACTCGGCGCGCCCTTGTCGTCGAGCTTCATGATCGTGACGCGCTCGTCGTTCACGATGAGCCAGGGCAAGTGGTACTTGTTTTGTAGCTCCTTTAACGCACTCACGTAGGCTTTGTAGTCGCCGTCGTTTCCAACTTTTCCCGGCGCGATGCCAAAGTAGCCGAGCGCTTCGCTGAAGGCCCCATGCATGGCGGTATGCCGACCCCGAATCAGCGCCTCGTGTGTCCGTACGATTTTCCGGAGGCCTTTGAGTCCCTCGATCTGTTCACGGAGCGGCATGGCCTTGGTGCCTTCTTGCGGCGCACCCTCCAGCGTGTGCTGCGCGAGTCCTTTACGCAGAAGATCCGATGGTTTCGGATCCGTCATCGCGTCTACTTCCGCAATGACACGCCTCGCCTCGGCTTCGTCCCGCTCTAAACGACTGATCTCCTTGGTGAGCTTCTCGTGCTCCGCTCTGTAACGCACGCCCTCGGCGTTGAGCTGCTTGTCGTTCATGGTGTCCAGCTTGGACTCGGTGGTGCGAACGAAGCGGTCCGCCTGCTTGATCATGTCTTGGGCGTGCGCGTCGCTCGTCGCTCGCTCCAAGTCGTGGACAACACCAAGCGCCTTCGTCTCGCCTTTGATGTACCAAGCGAGCGTCTGATTGGTTTGATCTAGAATGTCGAGCAAACCGCTGCTCTGTGCGTAGGCGCGGAGGTCTGGATCACTCGATGCGAGCAGCGTCTCGCGAACGACCTTCAGCTCTCGCGCCGCGAGCCCTAGCGCATCCAAGCGATCGCGCATCATCTGGCGATGCGCGTCCGTGTCTGGCGCGAGTGTGACGTCGTACGCGTCGAGTGTGGCCTGTGCGCTGCGCACCAGTTCCATACCGCGGGCAAACGCTATTTCACCGTCGACAATGGCGCCCTTCGTGCTCGTCGATTTTTGCGCTGCATCGAGCTTGAGGCCGAGCAAGAGCGCGCGCTGCGAACGCGCGTAAGCGATGTTGCGCGCGAGGTCGCGATCGCCCACGGCGCCGTACTTTCCCATCATGGCGGTAGCGTTGGTGATGATGGCGTCGAGCGAAGCGATCTCCCTTCCTAGCTGCTGCAGCACCACGCCGCTAGACTGACCAAGCGCGTCAGCGCGGCCTCGAAGCTCATTGCGCCAGACGTCGAGCGTTTCCAGAGCCTCCTTTCGAGCAGCAGGTGACGCATCAGGATTTCCAAGCACCGCGATTGCTTCTTGCGCTGCCTTGGTCGTCTCTCCGACGCCGCTAACGTCTTCGTTCGTGTAGCTGCGCGCGGCCGCGCCCGTGACGCTGGCATCGTGCAGCGCATAGTCCTTCAGCGTGACGAGCATCCCCTTCTGTTGCATTTCCGTGACGAAGGCGGTGCTCGTGTAACCCAGCTCGAGCATGAGCCGGCCGGAGCCGTCGCCGCCAATACGTTTGTCGAGAACGGCGGTCAGCAGGTGCTGCTTTTCTTTCATGAGCAACACGAGCTCGTCATGACGATCCACCGGTATTGCCGCGAGAATCTCTTTGGCCTGCGTCTTGTGCGCTTCACTTGGACTACCGCGTGTGATCCACGCGAGCGCTTCGGCCAGACTATCCAAGGGCAGTGGCTTAGATGCCAGCAGCTTGGTCACTAGGTCTCTTCGGTTGGTTGCTGTGCTCGCCTCATAGACACGCGCGAAGCCCAGGCTCGTCGTGAAAGTGATCGTCTCATCACCCGGCCGCAGTGATCGCACCATGACGTCGAGCGCGACCGCATCGAACTTCTCCGCGTGCACGAGTCCTAGTGCGTGCAAAATGTGCCAAATGATCCCGTGGTGCTCATGCGGCGCGACTGCATCGATTTTCTGCTCGATCGAAAGCGCCTGCAGCGTGAGCCTAAACAGCGCTTGTTTGGAGACTGAATCACCTGCTTGATCTACTAGCTGTCCGTAGCGAACGCCTTGCGCGGCTAAACGATCGAGGAGCGCCTTGGGGTCCCCTCCCGCTTTGGCGAATTTTTCGAACGCGTCCGCAACATCTTTACCGTGTGCGTGCGTAATGAGCTTTGCGACCGCGGACGCGTCTCGGTAGTTGAGCTCGCCCCCGAACCCACCGTGCGTCCGAAGTGTTTTGGTGCGAATCGGCGCAAGATCCGGAGGTGCGTCAAACGCAAGGCCCTTCGCTGCCGCTGGTTGCGTCTTTGCAGGGGTGTCCGAAGCCGGTGTCTCGTCCGTTCTAGGTGTCTGATTTGTCGGAGGAATCTGGGAACGCGAAACCGGAGGCCATACCATAGTTCGGATCCTACCTTGCCTCACAAGACGCCGCGAGTGCGCCAGTTTTGCGTCATTTCGTAGCGAAGTGCTAAGTCACCACCGCATGTTGCTTCTCAGCGCTGGCTTGTTGCTTTTTTTGGGTATTCACACCTTTCGCGTAGCGGCTTCGGGCACACGTGACGCACTGGTGAAACGCTGGGGCGAAGGAACCTGGAAAGGCGTTTATTCGCTCGTCTCAGCCATTGGCCTGGGGCTCATTGTCTACGGCTACAGTCAGGCACGGCTCTCCCCCATCGTGCTGTGGGCGCCGCCGCTTTGGACACGCCATCTGGCGCTACTACTCATGGTTCCGTTTTTCATGTTGCTCGCAGCCGCCTACGTGCCTGGCACGCGATTGAAGGCCGCCATCGGTCACCCCATGGTTGCATCTGTGAAGCTGTGGGCGCTTGCGCATCTACTAGCAAACGGAAACGCCGCGGACGTGCTCCTCTTTGCTTCGTTCTTGGTATGGGCGGTCATCGATTTCATCTCGCTGCGCCGGCGCGATCGTAGCGCTGGACGCGTGTACCCGTCAGGCGACGTGTCGCGCGACCTCGCAGTCGTTGTGATTGGCGCTGCGGTGTGGGCGGTGTTCGTGTTCTATCTTCATCGCGTGCTCATCGGCGTGGCGCTGCTGTGAGCCATTGGGCCACGGCCGGCGAGCGTTTGACCTCTCTCATTCGCCACGTTTGACGATCTGCAACAGGCCACCGCGGCGAACAACATCGAAACGAATGCCCAGGTCGTTCCTGTTGAAATCGTCAACCCAAGCAACCACAGCAGCATCGTGGCTGAGAAGCATGCGCCCCTCGCGTAGTGACTCATCTAGGAAGCGAATGGTCGGCCGCTTGAGCAGATTCGCCTCGAACGGCGAAAAGTATCCGTGCTGCGGCAGCCCCAAGCGATAGTTCAAATAGGCATCAGCCAGCTCCACGAGCTGCGTCGAAGACGAAACGACGGGCGAGAGGGCACGAACGACGTTCTCAATCGGATGCTCGCGCAACCAAGTGCCTCTCGTCCACGCCGCCTTCGTCTGCTCGACGCGCGCCTCGGTTTGTTGCGCGCCCATGAACAAGAACAAACAGACGAAGACAATCGCCGCTCCAACCCGTGCTCTCAACGAAGACACAGCAACATGCAATGACAGCAGGACCGCCAGTATCCACACACCCGACACATTGAGTAAGTTATGGTCGTGCGAGCGACCGAAGAAGTAGGTCAAATGCACGAGTGCCATCGCACAAATGACAATGCCTCTCTGACTTGCCTGCTCTTGGCGGCGTTGGACGAAAATCGCGATGGCCCACCCGAGCAACAACGCGATCGGCCAAAACAAAGAGGTTGGCGACGTTGGCAAAAAACCAACCTGCGCGTTCACATAGAGCTTCGCAGCGGGAGACACGATCGAGCCAAACGTAAACAAGTGCCACGCCATCACCGCGACACTCGGAAGCACCTGTCTCCATGGGAGACGGCTTGGCTTCGTCAGTAGCGTATCGAGGAGGAGCGCACCGCAGTAGACACCAACGCAGAGAAACCCGAATGTCGAGTCGAGAAAATAGACCACGCCGGCGCTGAGGCTCGCTTGCCAAGAACGGACGCCCCAACGATTGATCACCAGCAAGATGGGCACCCACAGATCGAGGCGCAACGGCAGAACTTGAGGAACGAAAGCGGCATGCCCGCGGATGTTGCAGAAGCGTACGACCACCAGAGCGGCCATGAAGAGACACACGAAAAATGAGTCACCGAAGATCTGCCGAGCAAGAAGCCAGTACAAGATGAACCACACAAACAAGGAGAGAACGAAGACCAGCCCGA
>JBIKMD010000543.1:0-4395 GCA_044359465.1 Myxococcota bacterium | reverse complement strand
ACGGTGCGCTGCGCGATGTCTGCGTCCGGTTTGGCGCCGCCGAGAATGACCATGTTTCGCTGGAACGGCTGCTGTGACAACAGGCCGTAAGTGACGACGCCCTGCGCGCCAAAGTGCGGCACCGCCGTGTCGAACAGTGTGAGCGGGACTAGCACACCCATGGCCGGATAGTGCTCTTGGCTCGGCACCGCCAGACCGTCGAGCATTTCGCCGCCGTCGCAAGTGGGAAAGCTCTGCGCAGCAACACTCACGCGCCGAAAATCTAGATCGTCAGAAGGGAGCGCAGCGTCCGATTGCGCGCGGTAAAGAACGACAGCCGGGTTGGCGCCAGTGAGGCAACCCGGGTTCACGCGAAGGCGCGTACCTTTGCCGGTGATTTTTTTGCTGACGACGTTGGACGCGAGCTGAACAGAAGTGCCAGACGCACTGACGTACTGCACGACAAAGCGATAGTGCACGTAGGTGCCGAGGGTTGAGTCCAAGTCGCCAAGGGCCTCGAAGCGAACGAACGCGGCGCGAATGTCCGGGTGCAGCGCCGCGGGTTTCGTTTTGAGCACAAGATCACTAGCCGTCACGCCGTTAGCAGTGCCGCCGGAAAGGTAGAGCTCACTCCCGTCTTCTATGGCTGCCGCACCATAAGCTTGCGTGAAGGGCGTTCCGACGAGGTCGCGCTCGAGCGGCCACTCCGTCGCTGCGTTGCGCGGAACGAAGCCGATCAAGGCATCGTCTGTTGGATCGATAGGCGCGAACTCGTAGGTTGGTTGAACGGTTCCCAGCACCATCGGGTTCGCGGATGGCCCTTGCGAGTAATCCCCACCGATCACGTACGCAAACAAGCGCCCAAAACTGTCCGCCACGACCGCTGAGCTTGGGGCCCGCCGGGCAACGCTCAAGCTCAAGCCCGCGTCGCCAAACGCGCTGACAACCGGCGCGTCAGACAACACCGTGAACGCGTACGCGAGACTCGCCACGTGCTCTGCCTCTCCCGTTTGCCGAACGACACGCAGTGTGTAGCGTCCAGGCTGCAGCGCCCCGGCCGCGATAGGCACGGACGCTACGGCGTGTTGGATGACACCTGGTTTAGGCAAGCCGCATGAGAAGTGATCCGAGGCCCACGTGGAGCTGCCGGTGACCGCACTGAGCGGTGCAATGAGCCCATCGTCGCGAACGAGCTCGAGACGAACGCTCGTAGCGTCTGCGCTCGGCACAAAGAAGCCGCAACCCGAGATGTGGAGCACACCACCCGCGCTCGCGCTGAGCGTGCGGGGATAGAGATAGTTGAGCGATAAGGGAGGCAGCGCATCTTCGAGCCAAACGGCCTGACGAAGGACACCTACTGCTACCTGGCCGGAGTTAGGTGCGCGGGAGAAAGCGTAGAGATCGTAACGTTTGGAGCTCACGCCTGCGGGCAGCGCTGCGCGAAAATGCAAACGCCGCAGCTTGCGTGCTTTGTCCAGCGTATCGACATTCGCCAGCGGGACAAACGCTGAGCCCACGTCGATCGCAAAGAGGATGCCGGCATTGGCCGCTGGCGTCGACGCCAGCTCGACAGTGACGGTTTCGCCGCTCGCTTTGTCACCACTAAAACCAAGCACGTTCTGCGACAGCCCTTTGATGGCTAGCGCACTCCCAATCGACACGACTTCGGCCGCGTTTGTTTGGTCTGCGGTGCAGCCACCCACATCAACACGCACGCTCTTGATCCCAGCGCTCAGCGAGCCGGGTGCAAAGTAGGCCTCGAGAAAGGTGCCGTCGAATTCGATGCGACTTGCGAATACAGCGGTGTTGTCTGCGCTGACGACAGCCACCGAAGCGCCGCTGACCAAATTGGTGCCAGTGAGGCGTAAGGCCACTTCGTCTTCTAAAGCGACCTGCGTGGTGCGTGTGGGCGCTTCATTGTTGTCTAGCGTGGCGAGTGTTGGCCCAACGACGAGGGTCTCAATGACCGGCGGACCGGTGACATCAACGGATCGGTCATCACTCGTTTCCGTTGCACAGTCTGGTGCGCTCGCGATGCGCAAATTGACCTTGTCACCCACGGTCCCAAGATTGCTCGCGAGTGTCACGGTGAGCTCAGTGCCATCGAAATTCACCACCGACGGTAGGACGAGTCCTCCCTCGACGAGCGTCACTTCGGTGTCTGCCAGATGCTGGCCTACTAGGACGACGTCTTTGCCTGAGCCAGTGGTGCACAGCGCATTGAAGCGTGTCTGGCTCACGATGGGGCGTTGTTTGACCACGATCGCGGCTGGAATCTCGCGTACTGCGTGATCGCTGAAACGGTCGATGCGCACGGCGTAGGTGCCAGCCTCGAGCCCACTCACGGTCACTAGCACGGCTTTTTCTGCTTCATCCCAGATGGCGATGGTCTCAACCTCATCTGGCCCCACAAGCGTAACCTTGGGAACCACGACCTGGTTGTTGCTGACCTCGGCGCCAGGGTTCGAGCCGCGAATGTAGAACGAGAGTCCTGTCTGTTCGCACACGCGGCGCACCGAGCCATCAAGACGCGGATCCAAGGGGCCGCTGAACGTTGGCAACTGCTTGCAAGCGCTGAATAAAACGAGGGCGGCGAATGCGTAGCGCACGGCGTCACCGTTCACCATGCAGGGGACACGGAGTGTCCTATTTTCGGACAGTCCGTTCTTATTCGGCGTACTTGGCATCGCTGGGAGTCAATATCGGCGCCATGCAGGAATTAGTGCCGATAACGGCCAGAACCATGCGTTTCGTTTTAGCCATTGCGCTCGTTTTACCCGCTTGTGGTGGAAACACTACATTGCTCGTAAGCGAAGAGGCGAGTGCGCAAACCTCTGCGGTGGTCGCGTTTCCGCTTGGTATGGTGGGCGTGAGCTATCGCTATCCGCGCGCGGGCGAGCCCCAGCTTGGCGAAGATCTGACGGGCGTGAGACACTTCACCTTCACGGCGCTCCCGGACGGGCTCGTGGGAGATGAGTCGGCCGGCACCATCAGCGGGGTTCCAAAAACCGCTGGCGCTTTCAGCGTCGTGATTAAAATGACCACATCAGAAGGAGAGAGCGGGGAGTGGCTCGGCTCCGGCGAAATTTTGGGACGCTTCACTGTGTCCGGGTTTGCGCTTCCTGATGCCTTCGTCGGGATGCCCTTGCGCTACAAGCCCGCTCTGAACGGCGGAAAAGCGCCCTACAGCATTTCTTACGAAGGACTTCCTCCGGGCGTCAGCTTCGACCCGCAGACGGGTGCACTCATTGGTGCACCCAGTGAGGAAGGCGATTTTGTGGTCACGCGGTCCTGCCGCGAAGCGTATGGAATCAACGACGGCCAGCGTACGGTCCTCAGGGTGTTTCCCGCATCAGAAGCGCGCGCGAGCGTGCGGGTGGCCTTCTGCACCGCGAGTGATGATGCGACGAGGCCTGTCACGGCGAGGCCAGACGCGCTCGAGTTTGGTGCGGCCAAGAGCCTTGTCGATTGCGTTTCTCCACAAGCCTACAGTTTGCGCACATTTGCCGAATTGCTGGACGCGGACGCTACGTCGCCTCACGTCGACTTCGTCGTCACGGATCCCACTGAGGCCGGCAAGGTCAGCGCTTCATTTCGGGTGAACGGCGTCGAGCGCGCGCAACCTGTGCTCGTGGAAAGCGGCGGAATCTACAGCTTGATATTGTCGAAGCAATCGTTAGGGATCGATTTTGCGACCTTGCGCGAGACGGATTCGCTCGAGCTTCGTGTGACTGCGGATACCACGCTGGGCCGCGCTTACGGGGCGCAGCAGTTTCAGCTCCGCTTCTTGTCTGCCCCTGCGTCTATTGCCGACTTGGATCTTAGCTCGCTCCCTCCAGAAGAGGCAGCTGCGGGTGCGTTGTCCTATCAAGATGCATCTTTAGAGCGCGTGTTCTCTGTCTTTGCGCCGCAACCGAGATCCGGTGCGTACCCGTTTGTTGGGCGTACTATCACCAACGTTTCGCGTAGGCCCCTGCAGATCACCATCACCCGTGACAACGCGGCGATGGCGCATGTGGAGCGAGAGACTTCAACCGCTACCGCGACGCGCAATTGGATTGGCGCACTGACGGCGGACAATCCTCAGGTTCAGGCGTTCTACCCCATGTTGCACGCGGACAAGTGCGTTCCCGGCAACGTCGTTGCGCAGATTGACAATAGATTCGGGCTTAACGCTGGTTCGGCCACTGCCACGCGGGGAGTTTGCCTGCCGCGCGCTGAGCTTGGTTTCGTGTCAGAGACGGTGTTGCTGTACGGGACCACTGCCGCGACCATGTCGCGTCTCTTGCCTTCACTGGATGCGCCGGGCGGTAGCTATAAGAGCGGCTTGCGTCTGGACGACTTCGCGCTGTGGACTAGCAGTGGGGTCGTGCGTGAAGCCGTGAGTCAGCTCACGCTTGCACCAGGAGAAACGGT
>JBIKMD010000567.1:0-4298 GCA_044359465.1 Myxococcota bacterium | reverse complement strand
GCGTGTATCCGCGCAAAGAGTTCATCGTTGGCGGCGTGAGTTACTTTCAGTACGCGGCGGCGCAGGATCCTGTTGAAAACTTTGGAACCCTGAGCATCTTCGAAGGG
Source organism: Myxococcota bacterium (assembly GCA_044359465.1). Lineage (GTDB taxonomy): Bacteria > Myxococcota > JADLHZ01 > JADLHZ01 > JADLHZ01 > JADLHZ01. Next base: position 4,191 of record JBIKMD010000567.1, on the reverse strand, counting down.
GGCGTGCTCGCCATCGCCACTGCGTTTGCAACGTTCGAGCGCGCGTTTGCTGCGCAAGCCAAGGCGAGTCCGCTTCTCTCCGTGAAGGCCGCCTCCGGTGAGGTGATTGACCAGTCGGAAGCCATGCATTTGCAACGTGAAGTGATGCTTCTGAACCAGCTAGAGCCTGCATTCACGCAGTTTGGGCTGCGCTATCATTTAAATCCGCCGTTTTAGAGGGAGAAACGCATGCGTTACGCCATGACTGTGTTGTTTCTCGTTGCTTGTGCCGCACCTTCCGGACCAGGGGGAGCTTCAGGCACGGAGGACACGCTCAGTGACGCGTCAATCGGGACACAAAGTGGGCGCACGGGTGGTCCGCTTCTGGTGTCTGCGTTTCTTCCCATCGCAGGTTACGTAGGTGCGGCCTATCAGTACGCGACGGTTGTCAGCGGAGGCACCCAGCCAGTCAGCGTCGCGATCACGGGGCTGCCTCCTGGTTTGGCCTTCGATTCCACGACTGGGCTCATTGCCGGGACGCCGACGACCGCGGGTAGCTTCGCGCTAACCCGTGAGGTGCGTGACGCAAACGGCGAAGGCGAAGTGTCGCAGAGCACGCTCACCATCCTCAGCAGTGGGGCTTATGCGTCGTCATTGTTGACGTTAAAAGGCTGTGCGATGCCCAACGATAAGGAGCGAAGCGTGAGCGCTGGTAGCAGCGCAATCGATTTTGGTATGCCTGGGACGCCGAAAAAATGCGTTCGCGGCACTTCCTTCACGCATGAGACGTATCGCGATCTGCTAAAACAAAACGCCACATCGCCGCGTTTCGTTTTTGAGTTCGCCGGCGATGGTGCACTCGCCTACACTGTGCTGACTGGGGCTGACGCCTTTGCTTCGGGCACCCTAGAAAAAAGTGCCGACGGGTTTGTACTGTCGCTGTCTGAGGAGCAGCTTGCCAGGTCATTCGCCACCTGGCGCAGCCGCGAGCTTCTGACTGTGCGCGTGGGTAACGGTGCGCAGAGTCTCGATCTGATCATTGAGATCGCCTTCTTGCCGGCGCCCTTGTTCGTGCGGGAAGCAAGCGAGCTCGTGCATCCAGGTTTCAAAACCTTCGCCTATTCCGAGGAGAGCATTGATACGATTTTCGCAGGTGCTGGTGACGGTCCTTTCATTGCTGCTGGCCGCGAGCTGCGCAACGTATCCGGTGCTCCGGTGGTCATTTCGCTGAGCGCCGATCCTGGAGCGTTCGAAGCGAATTTCGAGCGTCGGGTTGTGGCGGCTTATCTGAAAGGGCAGGCCGAGATCAGCGCCAAAAAAGGCGCGTTCTACGCCAACGCCAACTGCCCAGCGACGCCGGTTTATTACACGCCGCCCCCAGGTTCCCCCGTGTCTTGCAACTACACAGTGGGCGGCAACTGCGCGCTTGGTGTGGCCGCGGAGGATGGCTTCGTTTGCGCGCCGCTCGCCGGTGACCCAAGTTTCGATGTCATTCCCACGGCAAGCTCGCCGTACCAATTCCCTGGTTTTGCCTTGCCCATATTCGACATGGGGCAGCACGAGGAGATCACCGCTGCCAGTGAAAACGTGGCGGTGGTTGGCGTTTGGAACGACGTGCATACGCTGACGCCTGCTGCTTTTTCTGATGGTGAGAACACGGCATTGCTCGGCGTCGATGCGCGTACCATCACGGTTGCGCCAGGGCAGTCTGTCTGGCTCGGTTTTGGTATCAAACGACCTACGCTTCGCACCATGCCAAAACGAGACCTTTCGTCTTCAGGCGGTGCCCATTCGGATCGCATGGGTTGTACTGCGAAGACGGGGATTTTTGACCGCAAGGTCGTCTACCCGCCGGACCTGAGCGCACCCGTCAAGATGATCCAGCGCCGCCGAATTGAAGCCGAAGATCATCTACAGCTCTCCCTCACTGGGAACGTGAGCGGCGAAATCGTGGGCGCTCAGAAGACGCTTCCTTTGTTTGGCACGAATGCTCACGTAGACTTCGACTACAATGCCGCGGCAACGAACGAGATCGATGCACGTACTTTCACGCTTCCTATTGATTCTTGTCCTTAGTCGCTGCGCGACCGCCACTGAGCCTGTCGACGTGCGCATCACGCTCGCGACGGGGGACCCGAGTGGGCTGCGTTTAGCGACAGCCTCGTTGTCGCTATCGTTCATCGATGCGCTCGGCACGCTCGCATACAAACACACCCTCGAGCTGGCAGAAGGCGCGGTGCCCGGGTTCCAACTTCCCGCTGAGCACATCGGAAAACGCTTTCGTTTGATTGTTGAAGGCTTTTCTTCGACGGGCGCGCAAACAGGTCGCGGGGAAACCGAGATCGACACCTCGCCCGGAGCGACGCGTGTGGTGGAGTCTCGTCTTTACTTCGGCCCGATCGACCGGTTTTTGCCCATGCCTGCGTCGCCCACACTTGCGCGCTCTGGGCACAGTGCGATTGGCGATGCGCTCGGCCGCATGTGGCTCATTGGCGGCGTTAGCAGTGCGCCTGTGCTGCAAACTGAGATTTACGATCCGCGCACGGTCAGCACGCAGCTTGGGCCTGTGCTCGGCGATGCTTGTGCGGATCCCATGATTGCGAAGGCGCGGCTTGGCGAACGTGACTTGTTCGTGGTTGCCGGTGGCAAACGCGGGGACGTCTTTTGTGATGCCATCCAGGTCATTGATGCAACGACACTCGCAGTGGGTCCGCTCAAGCGAATGCCGTATGCACGGGCCCACGGCTACGCACTTTCTCTTGGCGGGAACCGCGTTGCATTCTTGGGCGGCGACGCTACGCAAGACGCACAGTTCACTGCTTTCATCGTCAGCGTCGATGCCGCGCTCGCGCCTTCGGTGGACACGACGTTTGGTGAAGGGCAGCCCTCCTTGTTTCTAGCACCGGCGCGTAGCCACGGTTTGGCAGTCACAGATCGTAGCAGCGTTTACTTGGTGGGTGGTTATGACACTACGGACATAGAGCTTATCGATCCGGTGAACGGACGCATGCAGCGAGCGTCGCAGTTGCAGATCGCGCGCACAGCGCCTCCGCTTTACGCCGAACAAGGTGGTAGCGTTTATGTGCTCGGGGGTGGTGCGACAGAGGTAGAGCGTTGGACCGCGGGTTTGCCCGCGTCCGGCGTCGTGCTCGGTGCGTTTGGTACGCCGCCGCCTGGTGCGAGAGCGGTGGTGTTGCCGTCGCTTGCGCTGCTCGTGCTTGGCGGCGTGATCAACGCTGCGCCTACACAAGCGATTACGCGCGCGGATCTACGAACCATGCCCATAGCGCCTTCTGTTGGCAGCATGCTCGTGGCTCGTTCGGAGCATAGTGTGTTTCTCACCAGCACCAACACGCTGGTTGTCTGCGGCGGCACGAGTGCGATGAGTGCTCCGTGCGAAATCGCGTCGTTCGAACCCTGATTCAAAGAACCTCTTCGCCGCCCTTCGCCCTGCCCGCGCTCCGTGCGCAGCGCGGGCCCTTCGCCTTCACTCCTTTTCACCTTCGAGGGCGTGGTAACGGGCGTTGGGTTTTCCGTCCTTGCCATAGACGACCCACGGATTGTTCACCTTGAGGCCGCTGAGCCCGTCTTTTTCGCAGCGCAGAAGCGCAAGTGTTGCCGGCATCCGCGGGCGTGTGTGCACGATGGTGAGCTCAATCGGATTGAGGCGGTGGTTCATGGCGCGCCACATCAAGTCTGCAAGGCGTTCGCTGGGATACACAATTTCGAGAATGCCGGTGGGTTGCAGCGCATTGGACGCGGCTTTGACCCACTCTTCCAAACCGCCCAGGAGTTTGTGTTTGGCGATGGCCTTTTCCTCGTTCGGTGGCAGCCGGCCGGCTTTGGCGGGCCAGTACGGCGGGTTCATCACCACGCGATCGAATTTGCCGAGCGACTTCATGAGCGCCGAGTCACGAAGGTCACCCGTAATGATTTGAATATTCTCTTCTGCGTCGTTGAGCACAACGTTGGCGGCGGCGAGCTTGCTCAGGGAAGGCTGCACCTCTAGGCCAACGATGCGTTCGCTTTTTTGCTCGTGCAGAAGCTGGAGCGCCACCACACCTACACCGGTGCCCAGGTCGAGCGTGCGCTCTCGGGCCGTCTCGGCAAAGGTCGCAAGAAGCACGGCGTCAATGCTGAAGCGGTAGCCCGCTTTGTTTTGTTTGAGCTTGAGCTCGCCTGAATACAGCGAATCAACGGTCGTCTGCGAAG
>JBIKMD010000104.1:0-8401 GCA_044359465.1 Myxococcota bacterium | reverse complement strand
CCGAAACAAGTCGGCTTTGCGCAGCCTAATCCAGCGCTCGAGCTGGACCAGCGGCCGTTCATGATTCCCACCTCGAACCTCACGCTCGATGCCAAGGCCGACCTCTTCGCAGGCGTGAGTGCCTTTGGCTTTGGCGGCATCAACTACCACGCGGTGCTCAGCACTGCGCCGCAGTTTACACCTGCCAAAAAATCCACGCGGAGACCGACCTCACAAGAACCCATCGCCATCGTAGGGCTCGGCGGGCGTTTCCCGGGAGCAAACGACGTCGGCACGTTCTGGCAGCGTTTGCTCGAAGGTCATGATGCAACACGAACCATTCCTGCCGAGCGCTGGGACGTCGAACGCTACTTCTCTGAAGACCGCGATCGCAAAGACACCTGCTACACGCGTCTTGGCTGCTTTCTCGATCAGCTCCCTGTTGTTCAAGAGCGCTGGCGCATCCCGCCTGCAGCGGTGCAAGCACTCGACCCGAGCCAGCTCCTCCTCTTGCAAGTCGCAGAAGAAGCCCTCAGCGACGCACGACTCGCCTCTTTGTCGGTCGACAAACAGCGTGTGGCAGCGCAGCTTGCGTTTCTTCCCTACCAAGGCAAAAAATTCCTCGCCGATGCGCGCATGCACTGGCGGTACTTCTCGGAGTGGCTGCAACAATCGCTTGCCGAAGCCCGCGTTAGCGCCGCCGAGCAGCACGCCATTTTGAATGAAGCGCAAGCACGCTACAAACGGAATCTCCCTCCGATCAGCGAAGACACCATCACGGGTTACCTTGGAAACATTGGCGCGGCCCGCGTGGCGCGCGCATTTGGCTTCAACGGACCGCACTTCGTGGTGGACTCCGCGTGCGCTTCGACCCACGCGGCGCTCGATGCATCTGTGCGTGCGCTGAGGCTCGGTCAAATCGACATGGCGCTTTCTGGCGGCGTGTGGTGCGACATGATGCCCGAGTTCTTCGTTGCAGCGTGTCGTTTTCAGGCACTTTCAGCGGCTGGAAGCCGTCCGTTCTCGGCGCATGCCGACGGGTTCATTCCGGGCGAAGGCGCCGGTATCTTCGTGCTTCGGCGCTTGAGTGATGCGGAGCGTGATGGCGAAAAAATTTATGCCCTCCTGCGCTCGGTCGCCGGTTCGAGCGACGGAAAAGGACGCTCGGTGCTCGCCCCAACAGTGGAAGGTGAAACGCTCGCGATGCGCCGCGCAATAGAGGCCAGCGGCGTCGACGCAAGCACCATTGACTACGTGGAATGCCACGGCACCGGCACAGCACTCGGCGATGTTGTGGAAACACAGGCAGTGCAGGCCGCCTATGACAAGCGAGACAAGCCGCTCCTGATCGGCTCCGTCAAATCGAACATCGGTCACCTCAATGCGGCGGCGGGTGTACCCGCGCTCATGAAAACCGCACTTGCGCTGCAAACAGGGATGTTGCCCGCGTCGCTCAAAGCGGCTCCTCTCAATCCGAAGATCGGCTTTGAGCGAGGCCTCATAGACGTGGTGCGCGAGAAGCGTGCGTGGCCTGAGACCCACGGTCGGCCGCGCCGCGCCGCGGTGAGTGGTTTTGGTGTGGGCGGTTCGAACATGCACATGATCGTCGAGCAATACCTTGCGCCGCAACGCGCGAAGAGCGGACTGCCAGACGGGATCACTGCCAGCGAGCGCGACGGCGTGCGCATCGCCATCGTTGGACAAGATGCCGCAACACGCGACAAGCGCGCGAGCCTACTTCGCGACATGCAGGCCAAACACGCACCGCTTAGTGTGCTGCGAAAACAAGGCATCTACGTGCACGCGGGCGAACGCGAGCCTGTGTGTCTCACGTTCCCTGGTCAAGGGCCGCAATATGCCAACATGGCGCGCGAGCTGGTACGCATGTTTGCCCCCGCACGCGAGCAACTAGAACGCCTCGACGTCGCCTACCTCGCGCTCGCCGGGCGTCCGCTCAGCGCGGCGTTTTGGACGCAAGAGGCAGGCAACTACGAACAACGTGATGAAGACATCCACTGCGCCGTGTTCGCAGTATCCTGCGCGATCGCTGCCGTGCTTCGCGCACGCAACCTTCGCTACGATGCCGTGCTTGGGCAGAGTGCAGGACTTTACGCTGCACTCGTCGCTGCAGATGTGCTCTCGCCAGAGGACGGCTTGCGCGCAGTACGCGATCGCACGCGCGCGGTGCTCGGACTCACGCTCGCGGACCCTGGCAAGATGCTCTACGTCTCATGCAACGCCTCGGCAGCGGAAGCATTGTTTGCGGGAGCACCCGGCTTCGTCACCATCGCGGCAGACAATGGGCCAAGGGCGTGTATCGTTGCGGGAGACACGCGCTCGGTTTGTTTCGTGCAAGAACGAGCCAGAACGAACGGGCTCGAGGCAGACATTCTCCCCGTCTCTCACGCCTACCATTCACGCATCATCGCGCCGGCGGGCGAGGTGTTTCGCGCCACGCTGAGCTCGCTCACATTCAAAGCGCCACGCGTGGATGTGTATTCGAGCGTCGATGGTAGCTGCATCAGCAAAGATGAGCACTTTGATTGGGCGTCGCATCTCATCGCACAATTCTCGGAACCCGTACGCATGCCGCAAGCTGTTGCGGCGGCCTATCGGCGCGGCTGCCGTGTGTTCGTGGAGTGCGGACCCAAGTGGCCACTCACGAGCTTCGTCGAAGACATTCTGGCGGACAAAAAACCCATCGCGATCGCCACCATGCACCCCAAGGTGGGCGAATGCGAGCAGATGCTACGTGCCATCGCCGAGTTGCACACACTCAAGGCGTTTTCGGAGGGCACCATGACCAAGGAAGCGATGTCTTTGCAGGGACTACTCGATCGTGCGCGGAGCGTGCGTCAAACACTCGAACACATGCTGCAACCCGCTGCAGCAGCGCTAACGCCTGCGGCGCCCGTAGCAGTGGCAAACGTCGCACCAGCAAACGATGTATGGGATTCAATACATCAACTACTGCTCAGCGAGACTGCGCTCAAGACGGGTTATCCCGCCGACATGCTCGAGCTCGATTTGGATCTCGAAGCAGACCTGGGTATCGACACCGTCAAGCAGCTAGCGATCGTGAGTGAGGTGCGAAAAAAACTCAGCCTTGAAGTCGATCCTCGTTTCAAGCTGCGTGACTTTCGGACCCTGCGTGCGCTCATCGATCACTTTGCGGAGCGTGCGCCCTCTCCTACTGTATCAACGTCGGCCGCCGCCGTGCCAGCGCTCGCGCCCCCTTCGCCCGCGCCTTCTCAGTCGAACCTTTGGCAAGACCTGAGAGATCGGCTGGTTCGCGAAACCGCGAACAAAACGGGTTACCCCGCAGATATGCTCGAGCTCGATTTGGATCTGGAAGCAGATCTCGGCATCGATACGGTCAAGCAGCTCGCGATCGTCAGTGAAGTGAGAAAGAGCCTGGGCCGCGAGATCGACCCCCGCTTCAAGCTGCGTGATTTTCGCACTCTGCGAGCGCTCATTGACCACTTTGCTGCGGCGCCAACCTCGACGCTTATCGAGTCAAAGCGTGCAGGGACGCCCCTGACAAGAGACGCCTACACGCAGCTCGCGAGCAACGTGAATCTGCTCCGTGCAGGTGCCATGCTGTCTGGTCCGCTCGGTGCTCCGCGCCACCTGCTCATACGTGATCTTTGGCTTGCTCCGTTTGCTGAGACTAGCGTCGATCTCATCGTCACAACGACTGGGGAGCGACTGCAAGCCCACACGGGCGCTGCACGCGCCTTCGAATGTGTTGTGTCAGAAACCACTGAGGCGCTCACCACACGGACGGCAACAATGGCAGACACTCAGATGCCAAGCGCTCTCACGCGGCGAGAGCCTGGCTCGTATGTGACCGTTGTTTCGCTCACGGCAGAACAATCCGTCTCAGCGTTGCTTGATGCGGTGTTTTTAGCCAGCGCTACTTGTTGGGTCGAAGCCTACGGGGAACGCACGGTCACCTTGCGCGCACGTGAGATCAGAATCGATCGCGCCGCGTGGACGCAGCGCCGCTTCAAGCTCGAGATCACGCTCGCGGCCGCGCCTGCGGGACAAAGCAGAGCCAGCGTCAGCGTATGTGGCGAAGATGGGATGCTCGTATGCACCGCGCTGGGCATCGAAGGCGAGTGGCCCAGTGCTGCGGGGGACGCCACGCTCGCCCGCGATGCATGGCAGGCGCTTCGCACCTCGGCGCGTGACGAGACGAGAGAGAGCACGAACAAGTGAGTAGTCAAAACGGCGTGATGATCGCCGGCATCGGCTGCCGCCTTTCGGGGATCCGCGGCCCGGCCGAGCTATGGCAGCACTTGCTCTCACCGGTCCGCCGTTGTGTTCCTCTTCCGGCGGAACGTTGGCACCCCGACTGGCATAGCGCCGATCTCGAAGCTTCTCTGCTCGAAACCATTCAAAAGGGCGCGCTGCTGCATGACTTCAGCGTCGACTTTCGCGCCATGCGCATCCCGCCCATCCAGCTCGAACGCATGCATCGACTAGACGTGCTCGCCGTTGGGACCATGTGTGAAGCGCTGACGGACGCTGGCGTACAACCTAGCCCGACCCCACTTGAAGATGTGCAGGTCATCGTTGCGGCGCAAACGCTCGGCCCAGATCCTGTCACGGACACCGTCCGTCGCATTCGGCGCTTCGAAATGCAGGGACCGGTCAGTCATGCATTAGCCGGCCTACCAGCGAGCGAGCGAGCTGACATCGACACCTTCGTCGAACAGCTCTTCAATCTTGCAGCGCCGCCCATGGAAGTCGATTCGCTGCTCACCTCCGCGAGCATCATCGCGGGTCGCCTCGCGAACATCTACAACTTCCGCGGCGGTCACCACGTCGTCGACTGCGGCGCCGCTTCCTCCATCGCAGCGCTCGAACAAGGGCTAGATCTCATCACTTCCGGCGAAGCCCGAATCGTCGTGGTCTCGGGTTTTGCACCCATGCTCACGCCATCGAGCTTGCTCCGCCATGCCGCTTGCGGACTTCTAGGCGAGCCTCAACCCTTCGATGCAAGCTCTCAGGGGCTCATCCTTGGGGAAGGCTGTATCACAATCGTCCTCATGCGCGCGGACGACGCATCCGGCTACGCGATGCTCCACCAAGTCGAGACCGTTGGCTGCGCAGCAAGCAGAGATGCGGGGCAGGTGAAAGCGTCACTCGACGCAGCCATCAAGCGCACCCTCGCGAAGCAGAACACGAAGATTCGCTTCGTTGCGTCCCGCGCATCAGGCGTGCCTGCGCTCGACGCCGCAGAGCACGAGGCGCTGGAACAATTGGGCCAACCGTCGCTCAGCTCTCAAGCCGCCTACTTTGGCCATCTACAAGCGGCAAGCGGCCTGGTTGCCTGCGCAGAAGCCGCACTCGCCGCTAAACACGGTCGCTGGCCACAAAGCGGCGACACCGTTGGGCAAGATGAAACGCTGGCGTTCACGGATGCAGGACTCGGTTCTGTTGCAGGCTTTGCGATCGTAGGGCCTGCACGATCAGGTTCAGCCCGCATCGAAACAAGTCGCGTAGTTGACGACGCGATCGCCATCGTCGGCGCAGGCGCGCTGGCCCCACGCGCAGCGAACTGTAGTGAGTTTTGGGCAAACATTCTCGCGAACGTAGAGGCGATAGGTGATCTGCCGGCCTCTCGCTTCGACGCCGAACAATTAATCGGCTCAGGCACCGAGGCGGCAAGCATGCTCAAGACGCGGCTGGCTGGCATCACCGATGTGCCAGCAGTCGATTGGACAAAGCTCGGGTGGTCGAAAGAAGCGATCGATGCGCTCGACCCTTCCGTGGCGTACGCGCTCGCGGTCGCAGCAGAGGCGCTGGGTCCGCACGACACCACACGTTACGCCGCTGAACGCGTCGATGTGATTTTTGGCCAGCTTCCGTTACGCGCGAACGAGAGCCTGCTCGAATCACGGGTCCTATTCGCGCACCACTTGAACTTGGTACGCGACGCACTCACCGAGCTCGGCATAGAGGAAAAGCGGGCGCGCGCCATTCTTGCTGCTGCGCGCGAACACTTCGAGCGTTCGTCGCGTCGTTTCGACTTAGCAGCGTACGACGCCTTCTCCGGCTCAACGTGCTCCATGGCCGTAGCCAAAGCGTTTGGTTTTCGCGGGCTCGTAGCATCGGTGGATGCGGCCTGCGCGTCATCGCTCGTGAGCCTAAAGAACGGCATCGATCGTTTGCTCAGTGGTCGCTCTGATCTGGTGCTAGCCGGCGGCGTCGCCTACAACATTTTGCCCGAGTTCTACATCGCACTCAGCATGCTGGGTTTCCTGTCGACCGACGCTGCGCCACCATTTTCCAAAGGAAGCAATGGCTTCGTTCCCGCCGAAGGCGCTGGCTGCGTCGTGCTGAAACGACGCGCAGACGCGCTGCGTGACGGCGACCGCATCTTGGCCGTCGTTCGCGGTATCGGCTGTTCTAGTGATGGACGCGGCCAGGCAGTTTTGGCACCAAACACCGAAGGCCAACAACTCGCGATCAACAGAGCGTTGCGTATGGCCCAGCTTGCCCCCGCCGAGATTGACGTCTTGGAGGCGCACGGCGCAGGCACCGCCATAGGCGACGACGTGGAAATGAAGAGCTACGCCGCCACCTACGGCAATGAGCCGCGCGCCACGCCGCTCGCCATCGGCGCTTTGAAGTCGCAGATTGGCCACACAAGCTCAGCGTCGGGAATTCTCGGCGTCATCAAAGCAGCGATGGCGCTCGAAACACAAATCATCCCGCCCTCGAACTTAGACGACGAATCGCGCGCCAACCTTCCCTTTGGCCGCATGGGTTTCGAGGTCGCCACCACCAGACGCGAGTGGTTCGTGATCCCCGGCAAACGTCGTTACGCTGGTGTCACATCCATAGGTATGGGCGGCGTCAACTACCACGTCATCTTGGAGCGCCACGAAGCCGTGGCACAAGCCCATGCAGCACCACCTACGCTGCCGCCACGCGGGACTTATGCGTCGCGTTTTCTTATCGACAGTGTGCCGCTACCGCTCGCCCAAACCGGCCAGCGCTCACTCAGCGGGTGTCACGTCGCAGTCCTTGGAACGATGCCACCCATCGTCGAAGCACTCGAGAGCCGAGGCGCAGTCGTGACTGTGTGCCCACAAACCCAGGGAGCGTCCTGGATAGAGGAAGCAAGACGCAAACACGGACGCTTCACGGGCCTCGTCGATCTCTCAGCCTTTCGAGATGATTTGCAGGCACCGCTCCCGGTCTTCGTTCGCGCATTGAACGACGACAACCAGGCCTTTTTCGCTGTGGCCCGCGCGCTCTACGATGATCTGTTGGAACCAGATGCTTTCTTTTACGCGGTGACCGCGCTCGGCGGCGATTTTGGTTTGCTCGGTGGCGGCGGCGGCAGTCCGTTCGGTGCATCGCGGCAGGGCTTCTTGCGCGCGCTGAAGCAGGAGGTCGCATCGCTCGATGCAAAGGCACTCGACTTCCCCTGGGATGTCGATCCGCACGTGATTGCGCAAGCCGTGCTCGCCGAGCTCGATGACCGTAACGATAGAAGCGACGTCGCCTACCGTTCAGGGCGTCGGTTTGTTGCGCAGTTCAGTCGCAAGAGCTTCAAAGAAAACGAAACGGTCTTGCGCAGCTTCGGGCCAAGCGACGTGGTGTTGTTTACAGGTGGCGGTCGCGGCGTAACCTATGTCTGCGCAAAAGCGCTTGCGGCTCGCGGCGCGCGCGTCATCTTGTGCGGTCGCACTGAGCCCGCCCCGCGTGAGGCACCCTGGCTAGCCATGGACGACGAAGCCTTTGCTAACTTCAAACAGAGCGAGCTCATCAGCCGCAAGAAGGCAAATCCGGCCCTCACGCCGGCAGCCTTTCAGCGTGAGTTTTCCACCTTCGCCGCACAGCGCGAGCTTCACAAGAACCTACTCGAAGCAGAGGCCTTGAAGCTCGATTTGCATTATCTGAGCTGCGACGTCAGTGACTTCGACGCGGTCAAAACGCTCACAGCAAGCATCCGCGCAAAACATGGTCCGCTGACTGGTGTCGTGCACGGCGCGATGGTCGAGACCTCGCGCAGTCTTCCGGGTAAAACCGACGCGATCATCGAAGCGACCTTTGCCACCAAAGCAAAGGCGCTGCTGTATTTGTGGGAGGCCACGCGCAGCGACCCACTACGCACGTTCATGTGCTTTGGCTCTGGCGCTGCTCGTTTTGGGAACCGTGGACAGAGCGATTACGCAGCTGCGAACGCGCTCATGGCGCATTTACTGGCGTCGCTAGCCAAAGACGATGCGCGCCAGCTGCACCACGTCACGCTGGATTGGACGGCCTGGGATGGTGTGGGGGCTGCAGTTGCTGACCCTGCGCTTGCCGCGCTCGTACGCGCTACCGGTGTGTCCTCGATTCGCCCTCAAGAAGGCGAGTATTGGTTCATGGCAGAGCTCATGCACGGCCGCGCCGGCGAGGC
>JBIKMD010000728.1:0-3657 GCA_044359465.1 Myxococcota bacterium | reverse complement strand
AATGCTCAACAAGGCGTCTTGAACTGCGTCTTGCGCACGGGCGTGATCGGCGCAAACAGTGCGAGCATAGCGCAACAGACTGGCGCCTCTTGCTGCGACCAGCGCCGAAAACGCCGCTTTGTCGCCCTGCTGCACACGCGTAAGCAGCACCTCTTCTGGTACGCGACGAAGGTCTATTGAGGTTTCTTCATTGGACATGTGCTCACGCCAAAGAGTGTATAGATCGGACAGCTGCCGAGCGCACCGGTGAGCAGAGGAATAACGCCAAGATAGGCCCAAGGAGATTGGGGGCCAACGAACGCCAGACTCAGAATACCAACGCCCGCAACGACCCGAATGACCCGTTCGATCTTGTGTTCATTGTTTGGAAAGATTTTGTCCATGATGGCGATTCTCCTTCGACCAGGCAAGTGTGGTCGTCTGACTAAAGGAGCCACCCACGAGGCGAAAAGTTTCACTCGAACAAAAAGATTCCGCTCGGCTGCGCCCGAGGGAGGAAAAACCCAGCAGTTACGCGGACGAAACGTGGCGTCGTTTTTTGGTATTCGCTTGTTCTAACAGGCTTCCCTCAGCGCATCGGCGCATTGGCCGCAATCATCCACGCCTGTCTTTCGAGCGCTGCGGCATCCGCATGCAGCCGCAGCCATAGGCGCATCAAGGCCACCGCCTCTCGGTATGCCCCTAGCGCCTCGTCGAACGAGCACGCGTTGGCGGCGACACATGCGCTCCCTTCACTCGCGCGACGTGCCACGTCGGGCACCGCAGAACGCGAAAGCGCTAAGTCTGCTCGAATGTGATCACGCGCGCTCAGCAAGCTGTCAACCTCACGCTTCGTTGCCGCTTGAAGCCGCTGTACTTTGCTGAGTGCCTCGTCATGACGCCTGTGGGCTAACGCATATTCACTTCGCGCAGTGGCCTTGTCCGTGAAAGCAAAACCAGTTGCGTGCGAACCCAGCGGTGCAACGCTCGCCTGTTTGGTTGCTCGCGCGAGCTGACGTTTGCGCTCTGCGAGCTCGCGTTCGGCGTCGCCCAAAGCGCTCGCATAGGCGACGACTTCGATCCGCATGCGATCGTAAGGGACGGCGGCAAACCCCACTTCACGCAGGAGACCGCTGGCGTTGTTTCCCATGATGCTTTCCAGCCGACTGGCCTGAGCTTTGCGCGTGCTCACAGCCGTTCTCCAGGTCATTCGCCATTCGATCTCATCTGCAATCAACGACGCTCGAAGCGCCTCTTCGTTTGCCACATTCGGCTCTTCGTGCAGGAGCGCCTGAAGCTCGAGGGCCTGCTCTAAGAGTAGCGAGTGCCACTCTACCTCCGCGCTAGAAAGATAGACGGCGAAGTAGGCATCTATCACCTCACGCTTGAGCTCCGAAGACACGTCGCGCCGCTCTACGAGCAGCTGGAGCTGCGGCGGCGAAGCCCAAGCCGCGCTCGACACGCAAAGTGTCAGGCATGCAGCAGCGAGTGCTTGCCACTGCCTCGGGCTCACTTGTCACCGCCCACAATCATCGGAGACTTTCCGTCCGTGATCACCACCTTCGTATTGGGCGATTCGGCGAGCTTACGAAACGCCTCGATCGCCTTCCAGCGGAGCACCGTCTCTGAAAGGCCATCGGCAATGGTTTTCTGCGAATCTCTAACGCCCTCGGCTTCGATTCTTTTGCGATCAGCTTCGAGCTTCTCTCTTTGAATGAGAAACTGCATGCGCTCGGCTTCTTGCTCGGACTGCAGCTTCTGTTCGATGGCTTTCGCAAGCCCACCCGGCAACTGAATGCTCTTCATCAATACCGCCTCAATCACAAAGCCCCTCGGCAGCAGTAGGCCGCTCATTTGCCGTGCGATCTCTCGTTCAATGGTGGAGCGTTCCGCGCTGTACATATCCTTCGCCAAAAACTTTGCGCTCACGTCCGCCGCTGAAGAGCGAAACACCGCAACAATCACGTCGCGTTCGAAGTCAGGACCAATTGTGCCGATGATCTCTGGCGCCTTGTCCGGCATGATGCGGTAGAGAATCGAGATTTGCGCTGCAATATTCAGCCCTTCCTTGCTCGGCAACGTGAAATCCACTGTGACAGTTGTGGTTTTTGTCGTCACTCGAATGACGTCGGTCGAGACCGCTTCGTAGAAGACGAGTCCAGGCTGTATCGGCTGCGTATCGAGCTTACCCCAGCGGCGCATGACGCCAACTTCGCCCTGAGAGACAACCACGCAGCCAGGCGAAACCGCGGCAAGAGCGCAGATGAACGCAAAACGACTGAGCCGGTTCTTCGTGAGAGAGGTGTTCACTGGATTCTCCTTGTTTGTTGAGAAGGAGTTTCCCTTGCAAACAAGACTTCTACAATGCCGAAATATGCGATTCATTACTTCTGTATTATGGAATATAATGCCCGTTTGAGCGGCACGGCCTGCAAGTGCATCCACTGATGCACAAGAGACACAGGCGTTGCGCAATGAGTCGATGCTGGTAGAATTCCCCAATGATGCCCGCTGCCTCACGCCCCCTGTTTCTTGTCCTTGTCTTGCTTAGCGGGTGCATCACCTTCGAACCAACGCAGAAGGCGCCATGCACTGGCAGCGCGTGCGCGAGCGTTGAACCAGCGTGCAGATCTCAAGAAGACTGTCCTGCAGATCTCAAGTGCGTCGCAGGTGCTTGCTCTCGTGCTTGTAGCGATAGTCTCGATTGCCCAGACGGGCAGATCTGCGCGGCATCTATCTGCGTGGAAAATGCGCTTTCTGCAGTGCCCTGCACGCCCGACTGCGATGCCGGAGAACAATGTGTCGGCGGCCGCTGCCTGTGCGACCCCGCAACGTGCGCCGGGTGCTGCGATGGCGAGCTTTGCCGTGAACCTTCGAACAACGCATGTGGACTTTCGGGGGCAGCCTGCACACCCTGCGGCGCCGGTGCGCCGGCGTGTGTTGATGGGACCTGCGAGGCCATCTGTCTCGCCGCTGGATGCGGCGCGGGTTGCTGCGGAGGTGAGGCTTGTTTTGCAGGAACGGCGCCGGAAGCCTGCGGTCTCAGCGGAGGCGCGTGCCTCGATTGTCTCTCGTCCTCAAGCGGCCACCAGTGCGTCAACGGAGCTTGTGGCTGCCGCGTTGCAGCCGATTGCCCGCAGGGGTTCGCCTGCGGCGCTGCCGGCCTCTGCACTCAGAGCTGCGATGCAACCGCATTCTGCAATGGTGGATGCTGCGAGGCAGGGAGCTGCCGTGTTGGCAACGGCGCCAGCGCCTGCGGCTCATCCGGCGCGAGCTGTGCCGCGTGCAACACGACGAACGCAGGGCCAGAGTGCCTACAAGGCAGCAGCTGCGGCTGCAGTCAGGATGCCTCGTGCGCGCTGCATCCTAAGGGTAACCGATGCGTGAACGATCGCTGTGGCTGCACCAGTGAGCTCGATTGCGCTGTGGGCGAGACTTGCACGAGCGCAGGCAGCTGCGCCGCAACCGGTTGCGACGCTGCACATCCGTGCCGCAACGGTTGCTGCCAAGGCGGCACCTGCGTGGCACTGGATGCGTGTGCTGGCAATCTGAGTTGCGGCAGCGACGGACTCTGCCCAGCCTCGTGTGACGCAAGCCATGCATGCCGCAGTGGGTGCTGCGCCGCTGGCGTGTGCGCCGCTGGCTCAGCGCAGGCGCAGTGCGGAACGAGTGGTGGTG
>JBIKMD010000409.1:0-5056 GCA_044359465.1 Myxococcota bacterium | reverse complement strand
TGCATGCGCCAATTGCGGGGGACTTCAAAGCGTGAACGGCGGTTGTCAGTGCACCGACGAATCACAATGTCAGATCGGACAAACCTGCGTGTCTGGCACGTGCACGAGCACAGGGTGCAACACGACCGATCGCCTATGCAATGGCAGTTGTTGTGACGGAGGTACCTGCCGCCTCGTGGGCGCAACCTGCAGCCTAAGCAGCGCAAACAAACCACGATGTGTCAACCTGAGCGGTACGCTCACCTGCGGCTGCACGAGCGCCAGCCAGTGCCCGACTGGGCAAGCCTGCGGTGCCGCCAATACATGCACTACAGCATGCGACGGATCGCATCCTTGCCACGGGGGCTGTTGCGGCGGAGGCAGCTGCAAAGCCGGCACCGCGAGTAACTTTTGTGGTTTGAGCGGCGGGGCGTGCGCGAGCTGCGGCTCGGTGAGTTGCTGTTCAGGTTCGACTTGCAGCACCTGCTCTGACAAACCACTGAGCTGCGTCAGCGGCTCATGCAATTGCGTGGGTGCCTGTGGAACCCCGAACTGCGGTGGATGTCCCTGATGACTTGCCAGTAGGCGCAGCGGCCCCACGGGGTGTTGCGTCCGAATCAGACGACGCGTAGCGCGTTGTTATGCGACTTCCAATCATCGTGTGTTTGCTCGTCGGCTGCCAGGTAAGGACGCCTCTCGCAAAACAACCACCCATCGACCTGAGCGCGATCGCGACCCCGTCGCCCACTGAGTTCGCGCGTGAGGCCGACCTGATTGCCAATTGGAACGGACCACTACGAACGTTTTGGCAGACAGGAGAAGAAGGCACGTTCGCCGGAGTCAACGCGGTGCCCATTCACTACGTCATCCACAGCCCGTTAAACGCAAAAGCCTCCGTCGTAATTCTTCCTGGCAGAACGGAGGCAGCCATCAAATATGCTGAAGTCGCTGCCGACCTGTTTGCACAGGGTTACGCAACGTTCGTCATGGACCTGCGTGGCCAAGGTCGTAGCGGCCGCATGCTGCCAGATCGCGAACGCGGCTACGTAGACGCGTTCGCTGATTACGTGGACGATGTGCACCGCTTCGTGACGGACGTGGTGGCGCCGCGAGGACTTGGGCGGGTCATGATCCTCGCCCACTCGCTCGGCGGAGCGGTCGCGGTGTTGTACGTGGATCGCCACCCAGAAACGATCGCCGCGCTTGCCATGACGGCTCCTATGCTCGACTTCAAAACCGGAGGGTTTCCAACTGCGATCGCCTCAACACTCGCGTTCACCGCGTGCTCGGGTGCGAACGGCACCGACTACACACTCGGTGCTGGGCCTTGGGAGCGAGAGACCGATTTTTCTGCAAATACGGTGTCGCATAGCGAAGCGCGTTGGCAATGGAAGATCGACCAGCAAGATGAAGATCCGGAGATTCGTCTTGGTGGGACCACGTACCGCTGGGTGTGTCAGGCGCTCATCACAAGCGATCACACTCAAGCAGCAGCGCCGTTCAACCCACTCCCCACCTTAGTTCTGCAAGCAGGCGACGACTCTATCGTCAATCTTGGAGGCCAAGACCGCTATTGCGAGGCCGCGCCACGCTGCCAGCTCAGCCGTTTTGACGGAGCGTTCCACGAGATACTGCAAGAAACCGACGACATTCGAAACAACGCGATGGCGCAAGTAGTGAAATTCTTCGACCACGTGGTGGCCCAATGATTGGGCTGATTCTCGCGTGGGCGATCACCACTGCTGCGAGCGCGCCCGCCTCGGAACAAACACCTGCGTCTGCGGTCGCTCCCGAACAACGAGCTCCGTCTCGTGAGCTCTCCTTGTCACTTGGCGCGCAAGCGGGGTTTCCGTTTTTGGTCGGCGCTCGCGCGGGTGGCGTCATTTTCTACAACGGCAAACAGCGCTTCTTTTTTGATTTGCTGATCGAACCGTCAGCGCAGCTACAGTCGCTCAGTTTAGGAGGCGCTTACCACATTGCCGACAGCATCGCGTTCGTCGGCGCAAGGCTTCGCTTCGTTCAAGTGCAACCAGTTTGGTCACGAGACTACAATGCGAGCAGGGACAATCATTTTGGCGCTGGAATCGAGGCCGGCGTTCGCATCCCCGTGGCGGACCGCCGAGGCCTGGTACTGATCTCGGCACACCTGACACTGCTGCCAGCAGCGGCGTCGCAGTTGCAAACCTGGTTCGGACTGTCAGCGGGTTTTAGCTGGCAGATCTGGCGCAACGCGATCTGAGTCTTTCGACATGTTTAGCAATTAGGTCCAGACGACTTCGCCGCGAAGGCCAACAAGATCGCCGGACTTGTCTACGCCCACGAGCCAAACAGGGTGAGCGCCTGTATCGCCTTTTCCAAGCTGAACGAACTTTGCGTCCGTGAGCGTGCTCGCGACGTCAAGCATGATCTTCGCGGCAGCCGCGCCCGATTCTTCATCATGAGAGAACCAGCGACTAACGACTTCCTGGGTTGCCGGTACGACTTCGAGCTCAGTGTCTGTTGCGCTGTCTGAGTCGCTCGCAACGTAGTCTGCGATGGCCTCTGCAAACGCATTCTCGATCACTGCATTGTCAACGCGCTTGAAGTCTCCTTGAATTTCGAAAGACGCCATCGCGTACTCGCCTTCATTGCCACCTCGCGTGAGCTCCACCTTCTTGCCAACGACGGCAAGAAAGTCGGCGATTGGATATTCGCCGTCCGGTACGACGGCAACGTCAGTGATGCCGGCTGCGTCGAGCGTCTTTGACACCTTGGCAAGAATCTCGACCGTGTCTTCGATTTCAACGTCGGGTCCAAAGTGAACTTCGAGGTAGTTTTTTCCGTTTGCTGCCGTCCGGGCCGAATAAAGGAATTGACCTAGGTTTGCACTTTCAAGCAGCGTTGCGGCCGACTTCACTTTAGCCAGCTCCTCGGCGGGGCTCTCGACGATCTTGTTCAGAACCGAGAGCACGCCCTTGAAGCCCACTTGGGCGTTCTTGAGCTCGGCTTTACTGAGCTTGCCGTCAGAATTTATATCTGCCGTTTCGAACGCGCTCGCCACTTTGCCGAGTGCCTTTTTCACGTTGGCGAGCGTCGCGCCGCCCGGCATACTGCCAGCGGCAGAGACCGCATGTTGCAGGATCTTCGCTTCGGCTTTTTCGAGCGAACCTTCGGACAAGGCATTAGCGACTTCTTGGCTGGCAAGCTTGCCATTGTTGTTGGCCTCGTCGTCGGTTTGCACGGCAAGGTTCTGCAGCGAGAGGATTCGGTCAGCGACTTTCATGAGTGGGACTCCGTAGTGGTTGGTGACGGAGGTTATCGTTGACGCGCGAACCCTCGTTTCGCAGCGAACCAAAATGTCACAAAGGATTCTCTGACAAAAGCGTCATTCGACTTTTGACAGTTGCTGCTGTGATCCTCACGTGCTGCAGCGATTGACGCCGCCTTCTCCGACCTTGCAGGTGGTCGTTGAACCGAAGGCATTCTCAGCGCAGCCAACCGCCACTTCACACACGCCGTACTGCTGACTGAGGCACTGTTTTTTCTTGGGGTGGCACTGGCCACTTTGGCACTGCTCATCCTCGCTGCATTCAGCCAAGTCCGCGCGGGTTCGCAGCGCGTAACACGTGCCGATCGTTCGATCGTCGAACGCAGCGCAGAATAACCCGGCACCGCACGCATCGACGCCGTGAGATTCGCAACACGGCTCGGACAACGTTTGCACCTGAGGGTAGCTACAACCACTGGCAGACTTGTCGTCATCAACAGTCACCCTAGCACTCACGCCAGTTGGCCCCGTGGTCGCCTGCGGAGCAACAGCACCGCAACTCGGGCTCCCGGCTACGTAGACTTTGCTGTCCATGGCGAGCTGACAAGCAGCATCCACATTCGCCGCAACGGTCGCGCGGCATGCTGTGGCAGCCACGGCATTACAGCTACCGCATACATCGGCAAGTGCGCCGCACGGCGGTTTTCCGCAGGCGACAAACATAAACGCGAACGACAAAGCAGGAATGAATGCGCTGATCTTCATGCCCGGCCCCGTACGCAGCCCCGTTATATGTCACAACGACAGTTGTCCCAAGTGCGAAGGCGCCGTCACGGATTCTTCAGACACGCAGAGCACAGGTTGCCATCTGACACTTTGTGCGCAGCAACGACGGCGAACCCCTGCCGATGCTGCGGCACCATGCAAGAAGACCGCATTGAAATTCCCGCCCTCGTTGCCGCTATCGCCCTCATGTCACCAGCCTTCGCCGCGCTCGCTGCGATCGTTTTTGGGATTTGTTTTAGCGTGGGGCTCCCCACGCCCGTGCCGTTGTCCTTGCTTGGCCTGAGCGCTGCTGCTGTGCGCTACGCCATGACGAAAGCTCAGCCAAGACGCTTCCGCGGCACCATTGGCTGACACTAGCGACAGGGACCTACGACTAAAAAAACAACTCGCAATGCAGTCGCAACTCCAACCGGATCAGCGCCGATGACGAAGCATCATGCACCAAGAACACATCGAGATCCCTACCGCCGTTGCAGCGATTATCATGATGGTTCCTGCCTTTACGGCGCTCGGCGCGATCGTTTTTGGTGTGTGCTTTAGTTTTGGGCTTCCCGCTGTCGTACCGGCAGCCGTGATGGCCCTGAGCGGCGCAGGGGTGCGCATTCAAATGAAGAAAGAAGGTTCGCGGATTCGGGCCTAAGCCGGCGCTAGCTTAGCCGAGGAATTGCTTGATGACGTGTAGCTTTTTCTTGGTCGCAGCAAGCTCAGTCTCGAGCTCGGCGGTTTTGCTGGTGTCTTGAACGATATTCTTGATGCTCTTCTTGAGCAGCGCGTTGGTCGCAAGCACGTCTGAGATCTGTTGCTTCATGGTCTTCAAGATTTCGTCTTGTTCACCGAGCGCCTTGAGAACGCTGTCGATATCTTCGAAACCCTTAGGCTTCGTAGACTTCGCCGGCGCGTCGGCCGTCATGTCAGGCGCTTGCTCCATGACAGGCGGCGCCACGTCGGTTTGCTCCGTGGTCATGACTGGAACTGGCATCGAGACTTCTTCTTGAACAGCGACCGATTCGTTCATCATGGGAAGAATTCTTTGTCAGCTTCGAT
>JBIKMD010000190.1:0-6928 GCA_044359465.1 Myxococcota bacterium | reverse complement strand
AAACGCGAGGACGGAAAGCTCGTGTCGCCGTTCTTCAAACCGGAGTTTTCCCCGGAGCGGCTCATGAGCCAGATGTACGTCAATCATCTGCAAGTGATGAGGACGGCTTTGGTGCGCGAAGTGGGAGGCTTCAGGCCCGGTTTCGACGGCAGTCAGGACTTCGACTTGGCGTTGCGGCTGATGGAGGTGACTAAGCGCATCGTGCACGTGCCAAAGGTGCTCTACTACTGGCGCATTACGCCTGGCTCCACCACCGAGGACTACAAGAGCAAACCCTACGCGAACGACGCGGCCGTCCGTGCTTTGCGCTGCGCGCTGGTGCGCCGCGGGCTTGCACGGCCAACGGACCATGCAGATGGGCGTGATGGCTGCGACGTTCGCATAAGCGATGGCGCTGCACCCGGCACATTCAAGATCGACTACAAGATCGATCACGCACCTAAAGTATCGATCCTGATTCCGTTTCGCGATCAGTGGGCAGTCACCCAGCGCTGCCTCGATAGTTTAGTGCTCAAGTCGAGCTACCTGAACTACGAGATCATTCTCATCGACAACGGCTCCAAAGACCCAGCTACGCGCGAGGGGATCGAACATTTCGTCACCCATCACCGCGGCTCCCTTTGTCTACGAAGTGACGCACCGTTCAATCATTCAGCGCTCAATAATCTGGCTGCGCGCCATGCCACAGGAGAAGTGCTGCTGCTTCTCAACAACGATGTGGAAATTGAGACCCGTGATTGGTTGGAGCAAATGTTGATGCACGTGCAGAAGCCAGAAGTTGGTGCGGTGGGCGCGCTGCTGCTTTACCCGTCGCGGGACATTCAGCACGCTGGGATCATTCTAGGCGTTGGTGGCATCGCCGGCCATGCCTACCGAGGTTACAGCGAACGCGCGGAAGGGTACTTCGGTACCATTCACTCCACGATCAACGTGAGCGCGGTGACGGGCGCCTGTTTGATGGTGCGAAAATCCGTCTACGACGCGCTTCAAGGGCTCGACGAGACGGAGTTTCCGACCAGCTTCAACGATGTGGATTTTTGCCTTCGGTTGCGCGAGCGCGGCTACCGCGTGGTCTATACAGGCCACGCACGCCTGCTCCACCACGAGTCCGTCTCGCGCGGTAAACCCAAAGATGAAGCGTTCCGCCGCAAGATGCGTGCACGCTGGGGTGAGCAGCTCACGCGTGACCCGTTCTTCTCTCCAAATCTTTCGTTGGAATGGGAAGACTTCCGCTTTGGTGTTTGAGCCGATCCGTTCTTCGCTCAATGCCCCTGCGGATTCTCCTTTTGGAAACGCCACGCGTCTGCGCACATGGCGTCCAAGTTGAGCTGCGCGCTCCAGCCCAAAAGCTGACGAGCGAGGGTGGGGTCTGCGTAGACGCTCGCGGCATCGCCCGGCCTTCGTGGCAGCACTTCGTACGGTAGATCGCGCCCCACCGCTTTAGACGCTGCCTTCAAAACGTCGAACACCGAATAACCCACGCCCGTGCCAAGATTGACGGCGAACGCACGAGGCAAGCTGTCGATCCGCTCCAACGCAGCAACGTGGCCCCGTGCCAGATCCATCACGTGAATGTAGTCACGTACGCCTGTGCCGTCCGGTGTCGCGTAGTCATTCCCAAACACGCGCAACTTGTCACGCACCCGCGCGGCCACTTGCATGATGTAGGGCATCAGGTTGTTCGGCACGCCGCGCGGAACCTCGCCAAGGAGCCCGCTCTCGTGCGCGCCAACTGGGTTGAAATAGCGGAGCAGCACCGCGCGCAGGGACTCAGAGGCGCGGCTGACGTCGCGCAGCATGTCTTCGATAACGAGTTTGGTGCGCCCATACGGATTCGTCACAGACAGCGGCGCGTCCTCTTTGATCGGCAATGTTTTGGGTTCGCCGTAGACCGTTGCAGACGATGAAAAGACGAGGCGCTCGACTGCGTTTGCGGCCATGACTTCGAGCAAGCGCTGCGTGCCGTGCACGTTATTGTCGTAGTAGGCAAGGGGACGTTCGACGGACTCGCCTACGGCTTTGAGACCGGCAAAATGAATCACTGCGTCTATTCTGGCGCTTTTGAACGCAGCGTCGAGGCTGAGCGGGTCGCGAATGTCTCCTTTGATGAAGGTGGCTGATTTGCCGCAAAGTTTGGTGACACGCGTGAGAGATTCCTGCGACGCGTTCACCAGGTTGTCGAAGACCGTGACCCGGTGACCGGCTTGCAACAATAGGAGCACCGTGTGCGAACCTATGAACCCGGCCCCTCCAGTGACGAAGACGTGCATGCGGACGGCATATCATGATAGCCGCAGCGAACTAAATGAGTCGTGTTGCCATTCTCATGCCTGCGTACAACGAAGGTGCGCGCCTTTTCTCCACCTTGGATGCCCTGCGCGCATCGGTAGAGGGAAGGCATACGCTGCATGTGTTTTTGGTAGATGATGGCGGCGCCAAGATGGTCGATGCATCCGCTCTCACAGCGCATGTGGGCCCTCGTTTTCAGGTCACCTTGATGCGTCACCCAATCAATATGGGCCAAGGCGCAGCACTGGAAACAGCACGCCTGATGGCGCTTCACCATGAGCCGGCCTTCGATGCGTACGTCACCATGGACTCGGACGGCCAGCATCTCCCGGAGAATCTCGACGCCTTCGTGCATGCTATTGCTGACGGCGCAGATGTAGCGTTTGGCAACCGGTTTGCTGGTGATTCGAATGTGCCTGGGCTCAGGCGTCTCGTGCTGTATGCCGCGCGGGTTTTCGAGCATGCCATTACAGGGTTATCCTTGTCCGACGCGCACAATGGCTACAGAGCATTTAGTCGAGCCGCGCTACGCGTGGTGCAAATCGAACAGAATCGGATGGCCCACGCTACTGAGATCAAACAACGCGTCGCACAGCACAATCTGAAGTTTAGCGAGGTTCCGGTCTCGATTCGTTACACTGGAGAGACGTTGCAGAAAGGCCAATCCTCTCTGGGCGCGCTCCAGATCATTCGCGACCTCCTTTACGGCTATTTCTTTCGCAACGAACGGAGACACTGAGTGCATCTAGGCCTGGGGATCTACGCGTTTTTGCTGCTCTCATTCATTGTGGGTCTGCTCACGCTCGATTGGATTAAGTTCGGCCGCAACATGAAGCGGCTCTTCTGGTTCGAGCTGATCGTGTTCGTCACGGGCGGGGTGGTGGTGGCGGTGCCCACAGTGGCGCAAACCTTCGCGAACATCTTTGGCATTGGCCGCGGCGTCGACTTCGTGGTCTATCCGATCATCGTTTGGCTGGTGCGCGAATCCATCGTCACGCGTTACTCGCGCTGGGAAGATCAAAAGCGTATCGCTGATTTGTCTCGCGCAGTCGCGCTGCATAGCGCTCAGACCAATCCCAAATGAGCTTGAAGACGCGCCTCTACCGCGCGGCACAGTTGCTGGCGAGCGGAGAGCTTGACGAGCTAGCGGCGCGCCTGAAGCGCAAAGTGCAGCCTAAAGGCGACCTGCCCGAAGCAATGGACGATCCCGCGGCCTATGCGCGTTGGCTGCGCAAACAGGAAAAGCGTTTCGCCGCTGAGCGGGAAAAGGGCTCGTCGGCAGGCGCCGAAGCTGTAAGCGTCGTGTTTGTTGGCGAGAGTGGTTTATTACCGGCGCTGAAGCGGGCGCCAAGCGCCACGCTTTACGTGCGCGAAGGCGATGAGCTCGACCGCGACGCCTTGCGCTTGTTTTCTGCCGCCTTTGCGCGGGGCGCTGATGTCGTCACCTGTGATGAAGACCGGTATGTGAACGGCGGACGCGCATCGCCCAGGTTCAAGCCCGTGTGGTCGCCTGAGCGTTTGCTCGAAGATGCGTATGCGCTCCCGGCGTTCCTAGTGCGAGACTCGCTTCTGTCTCGCTTCGAGCCGCCTGCAAACGCGTGCGCCGAAGAAACGTTGTACGCACTCCTGCTTCATGTGCTCCCAAAGGTGCGACACGCCGAACATCTGCCTTTGCCGCTCGTGCATTTGCGTAAACCGCTCAAACCTCAGTCGAGGCGTGTGCACTTCCCTGTTCCCCCGAAGGCGTTTGTGTCGATCATGATTCCGTTTCGTGATCAGCCCGCGCTCCTGGAACGGTGTTTGCGGTCTCTGTTTGCGCACACAGAACGCAGTCGTTTTGAGCTACTTTTGATAGACAACGGAAGCAAAGAAGCGGCCACGCGTGACTTAGTGGCGCAGTACCAGGATCGCGCTCGTGTGCTGTATTTGCCGGGACCGTTCAATTTTGCTGCACTGAATAACCGTGCTGCCGAGCAGGCTAAAGGTTCGCATCTACTGCTGCTCAACAACGATACGGAAATCATCCATGACGGTTGGCTAGAGAGCCTGGTGGCGCTCGCGGATGCGCCTGGTGTGGGAGCCGTTGGGTGCAAGCTGCTCTATGCCGATCGTACACTGCAGCATGCAGGTGTTTGGCTCGGGGTAGCGGGGCTTGCTGCCCACGCTTACGCGGGAAAATCGGAGCACTACCCAGGGCACCACGGCGAGCTCGGGCACCTGCAAAACCTCTCCGCCGTGACCGGTGCTTGTTTGATGGTGGGCCGCGAGAAATGGCGACAGGTGAGCGGCATGGATGAACACTGCCTGAAGGTGGCATTCAATGACCTCGATCTGTGTTTGCGCCTGGAAGAAAAAGGCTACCGCACCGTGTACACCCCGCATGTCACCCTCATTCACCACGAGTCCAAGTCGCGCGGCCCGCGCGTGGACATGACAGAGGAGCGCGCGTTCATGCAGGCACATAGAAAACGCATCGCCCAGGATCCTTACGTGAACCCCAATTTTTCGCGTTTGGTTGCCGATGGGCGCTGGCGTTGATAGGCCGGAGCTCCCATGCTTGATGCGCTCGCCAATTTGAAAGTTGCCCTCGTCCACGATTGGCTCGTCACCTATCGCGGTGGTGAAAAGGTGCTCGAGGCGCTGTGCCGGTTGTTTCCGAATGCGCCCATTCACACCTTGCTCCATCAAAAAGGTTCGCAGCCACTATCGATAGAGCGCCATCAGATTGTCGAAAGTCCCCTGGCAAAGATTCCAGGAGCGCGTTCGCGGCATCGCTATTTGTTGCCGCTCTATCCATGGGCGATCGAACAGTTCGATCTGTCTGCGTATGATTTGGTGGTATCGACGAGCCACGCTGTAGCCAAAGGTGTCATTACCCGCGCTGACGCGCTCCACGTTTGTTATGTGCACACGCCCATGCGTTACGTTTGGGAACTGTCTGGGGACTATACCCGCGACATGAAACCGGCGGTGCGCGCCATGTTGTCGCTCGTCTCGCCTATGCTGCGTTTGTGGGACGAGAGTAGTGAACGGCGGGTGGACCACTTTGTTGCCAACTCGCGCACGGTAGCACGCCGGATTCAGAAGCGTTACCGCCGTGACGCGCACGTCATTTATCCACCGGTCGACATCGATCGTTTTGGCGTGGATGTGGCGCCGATCGACGCACGCGCGCCCTACCTAGTGGTGAGCGCGCTAGTTCCTTACAAGCGCATTGATCTCGTGCTCGAGGCGTTTGCGCACAAACAGCGAAAGTTGATCGTGGTGGGCGACGGTCCCGAGCGGGCTCGCCTGGAGCGCGCAGCAGGGCCAAACGTACGCTTCCTTGGTTACCAATCGAGTGCGGAACTGACCGATCATTACCGCAAGTGTCAGGCGCTCTTGTTTCCTGGAGAAGAGGATTTTGGGATCACGCCCGTAGAAGCCATGGCCGCAGGACGTCCGGTGATCGCATACGGCCGAGGCGGGGCTACAGAGACAGTGATTCCGCTTGGCCATCCGCGCGGCGAGGGTAAAGCACCAACCGGGGTCTGGTTCGACGAGCAGACGCCCGAGGCGCTGTCGCAAGCGATCGATCGTTTCGAGGCGAATCGCGAGAAGTTCATCCCTTCTGCCATCAACGCTTGGTCACGGCGTTTTCATCATGATCGCTTCCTGGGCGAGATGGGAACGCTTCTAGAAGGCGTCTGGGCGAGCTTTAGCCACGCAGGCACGCAAGGCGAAGTGACGCAGCTATCCAAGAACGCGCGCAGCCGCCGCTGAACGACACGAAGCTTGATACTGAGTCGGCTTCACGCGAAAGAAGCCCTCATGAAAAGCTTTTTTGCGATCCTTTGCGTAGCGCTTCTGCACTGCGTTCCCTCAAAAGTTCAGACGCCGAAATCCACGCCCGAGGCGCCCCACCAACTGCTCTTGCAGCCGGAAACAGCCACCGAGCCAGCGCCTGCCTCGTTTCGTGCGCGCTTCGTGACGACCAAAGGCGACTTCGTCATCTCCGCCACGCGTGCGTGGTCACCGCTCGGCGTCGATCGCTTCTACAATCTGGTGAAGCGCGGGTACTATGACAACGTTGCCGTATTTCGTCCGATCAAAGGCTTCATCATTCAGCTCGGTGTGAGTGGTTCGCCTGCTGTGAATCAAAAATGGCGTACGGCCTTTTTGAAAGACGACCCCGTAGTGAAACCTGCGAAACGTGGAACTGTGACCTTTGCTCACGCCGGGCCTAACACGCGCAATACGCAGTTTTTCATCAACCTTGCTGACAACGTCACGCTCGACAAGCAGAACTTCGTGACCTTTGGTGAGGTCGTGCAAGGCCTCGACGTGATCGAACGTTTCAACGCTGAATACGGTGATGGTCCACCAGCGGGTTCAGGCCCGGATCAGTTTCGCTACCTCGATGAAGGCAACGCCTACTTAGATCGCGAATTTCCCCGCCTGGACTACATTCGTCTCGCCACGATCGAGTAGCGCGCAACGCATGCGCCTCCTGCTCTTGCTTCCATTCGCATGCGTACTCTGCCTTCCCATGTGGTGGGCGGCGGGGCGCCTTCGTGATGAGGCTCGCGACCCATTCTTCCGCCTGCTGGTGGCGGTGGGCAGCGCTGCAGTCGCTTGGCTCGGTGTGGTCAATTTAGTC
>JBIKMD010000090.1:0-8777 GCA_044359465.1 Myxococcota bacterium | reverse complement strand
CGAGAACGGACAAATCAAAAGCAGGATGAATTTTGGCAGCGTCCTCGGGGGCAACGGCTCTCAGGTCGATCCCCTTGTCTATGGCAAGACGCACGAGTGAACCAGCCGCTTTGTAGGCATCGCGAAAGGGAATCCCTTTCTTGACCAGCGCTTCGGCAAGATCCGTCGCTTGCGTGGCACCGGACGCGACTGCCGCTGCACACCGCTCACGGTCGAAGCGGACGTGAGGCAACACAGAGGAGACGATTCGAACCGCTGCCCGAGCCTCGTCTACTGCAGGAAATAGCGCGGCGCGATCCTCTTGCAAATCGCGGTTGTAACCTGTCGGCAACGCCTTGACGAGGGTCAGCAGCTGCATGAGACGCCCCACAGCCTGCGCCGACTTGCCGCGGACCAATTCGAAGACGTCTGGATTTTTCTTCTGCGGCATCATGCTGGAACCCGCAGCGATTTGCCCGCTCAACTGAATGAAGCCAAACTCACTCGTCGCAAAGTCCACCATGTCTTGGGACAAGCGCGAGAGCGCAAGCATGACCCGCGTACAGGCCCAGACTAAGTCGAGCTCGAAGTCACGATCGCCCACCGTGTCGAGCGCATTGGTGGTGACGCGCGCAGAGCCAAGCAGCTCCGCCGTGATTTTTCGATCGATGGGCAACGACGACCCACTCGATGCGCCCGAGCCAAGCGGGAGCACATTGGCTTCGTCCACCGCAGCCGCAAGCACTTTGGCTGCACGCAGGAGCGCACCAGCCCAAGCGCCAAAGTACATCGCCGCACTAACTGGCTGCGCACGTTGCCGATGGGTGTACGCAGGCAGCACCGTTTCACGCTCAGTCGTCGCCCGGGCCAACAGATCGGACACGAGCGCCAAGGTTTCGCACAGCAATGCCCGCCCATGTTCGCGGCACCACAAACGCAGATCGAGCGCAACTTGGTCATTGCGCGAACGCGCGGTGTGCAAGTGCCCTGCGGTTTCACCAAGGCGCTGCGCGAGCAATTGTTCGACGGCCATGTGCACGTCTTCTTCGCCCGGCGGCAGCACTGGAGGCGTCTCGAGCATGGCTCGCAGCTCGTCCGCAATGGCCTTGGCTGCCGCTTCTGGGATCACCTTGCATCGCCCAAGCATGGTCACGTGCGCCAAGCTGCCGAGCAGGTCTTCTCGCAAAAAGCGTTTATCCGCTTCGAACGAGCTCGACCACGCGAGAAGCTCAGGCAACATGCCTCCGGACCCCGTGGCTGCCGTACGCGCCAGGCTCACGAGATCGACTCGCCCAAACGTTCGAGAAGCAGGCGGCTGTCTTCAATACCGATGCCCTGCATTTCGAGCGCACCAATGCGATCTTCTGGTGTGAACGCGCTCGCCACTTTCTCCATCGACAATTTTTCAGGCGCATATGCAGACGCTTCCGCACGCGTCGACAAAATGGAGTAGTCGTCACCGCGGCGCAGCTCCACGGACACGACCCCGCTGAGTGGCTGCGCCAAGGTAGCCACAAGCGCACGCTTGAGCATGGCGGCCTCTGGGTCATACCACTTGCCGGCATAGAGCAGACGACCAAGCTTACGACCAAGCGTCTGATACAACTCAATGGTGTCTTCGTTGTGCACGGCGCTCATCAAGCGTTCATAGCCAATATGCAGCAGCGCCATGCCTGGTGCTTCGTAGATGCCGCGACTCTTCGCTGCGATGACACGGTTCTCGATTTGATCGCTCATCCCCAAACCGTGACGCCCACCAATCTGGTTCGCGGCCGTGAACAACTCGAGCAACGATCCCTTCTTGCCGCCAATGCTCACCGGACGGCCTTTTTCGAACACGAGGTCCACGCGTTCCGAAGCGATCTCGGTCTTCCAGTGTGCCACGCCCATGAGCGGTTCGACGATGTGCATACTCGTCTCGAGACTCTCGAGATCTTTGGCCTCGTGCGTCGAGCCAAGCAGATTCGCATCTGTGCTGTACGCCTTCTCCACGCTAGCTGAGTACGGCAGTTTGATGCGTTCCAAGTACTGCGACATTTCAGAGCGACCGCCGAACGCATTCACGAACGCCTGATCGAGCCACGGCTTGTAGATCATGAGCGTAGGGTCCACCAGCAGGCCGTAACGGTAGAAACGCTGAATGTCGTTTCCTTTATGCGTGCTGCCATCGCTGAACACGTGCACGCCGTCTTTTTTCATCTCGCGAACAATCGCGGTGGCTGTGACCGCGCGTCCTAGCGGCGTGGTATTGAAGTAGGGCTTACCGGCCGTCGACAAATGAAACGCGCCGCACTGAATGGCCGTCAGGCCTTCTTGCACGAGCGCTTGTTTGCAATCGACGAGCTTTGCCACCTTTGCGCCATACTGCAGCCCGATGGGTGGAATCGCACTCGGGTTGTCGACGTCTGGTTGCGCTAGATCCGCCGTATAAGCGTGAACTTCGAGGCCTTTTTCTTTGAGCCAAGCAACCGCAGTGCGCGTGTCGAGCCCGCCAGAAAACGCGATGCCGATCTTGGTGCCTTTGGGCGGAAGTGAACGATAGATATGGGTCATTGCGAAAGCTCCATCATGTCTACGAAGGAATGAAACAAGTGCCGCGCGTCATGAGGACCGGCGGAGGCCTCGGGGTGGTGCTGCACGCTCATGGCTTTGAGCGCAGGTGCGCTGAGCCCTTCTACCGTGCCGTCGTTCAAGCTGGTGTAGGTGACGAACACGCCCTCAGGAATGCTCGCAGCGTCTACGGCATAACCGTGGTTTTGTGTCGTTATGTCCACGCGCCCCGTAGAGGCGCACCGAACCGGATGGTTACTCCCGCGGTGTCCAAACGGCAGCTTGAACGTTTTTGCGCCCATCGCGAGTGCCAGAATTTGATGCCCAAGACAGATGCCAAAAATTGGAACCTTGCCAAGCAACGTTTGGACGGTTGCGCGCGCGGGAAACACGAGCGCAGGGTCGCCAGGTCCATTGGTGAGGAACACGCCATCTGGCGCAAGCGCGAGAATCGACTCTGCGCTCGTGTCCGGTGGCACGACGGTCACGCGGCAGCCGCTCTCATTCAAACACTGCAACATTTGGCGCTTGAGACCAAAGTCGATCGCCACCACGTGCCTTGCGCCGGAACCAACGGAATACGCCGTCTTGGTCGCACAGGCTCGCGTGAGATCACCAAGTGGCGGCGCACTGCGCGCTAGTGCCTGTAGCTCAGCGAGACGTTCCGTTGGGCCTATGGCGCCCATTTGTACGCCGCCAGAACGCAAGTGGCGCACGAGCTTGCGTGTGTCGATCCCTTGCAAACCAGGAATCCCGTGCTGGGCCAGGTAGGGCGACAGTTCCGCCCGACCTCGGTGGCTCGACATGATTGGACTGAGCGCGCGCACGACGAAGCCACTAGCCCACGGGTGACGTGACTCCTCATCCCACGCGTTCACGCCGGTGTTGCCAATCTCTGGGCAGCTCATCACCACGATCTGGCCGGCATACGATGGATCCGTGAGGATCTCTTGGTAGCCCGTCATCGAGGTGTTGAACACCACTTCGCCCGTGATGATCGCATCGCCGCCACAACCCTCACCAGTGAACGTCGTGCCGTCCGCCAAAACTAAAGTTCTCATACGACATCCTGTAGGGCCGTGACGCTGCAGCCCGCTTTGAGCGCCTCGATCCCTGCCGTCGCCATTCGCGCGGCCTCAAGGGTGGTGAAAAATGGAACGCCGCGCATTAGTGCTTCGCGTCTGAGACCAGCGCCGTCCCCGTCCTTGACCGTTTGAATCAACATCTGCACGGCGCCCGCAGCCAGGTCTTTTCGTGCATCTTCGTCTTTGCCCGTCACAACGTCGAAGCCGAGCTTCATGAGGTCTGCAGCGAGCGTTTGCGCGTGCGCTCTGTGACTCGGGTCGAGCGCAATGAATACGCGGCCGCCAGTAGGCAGCACCGTTCCTGCTGCAAGCTGACTCTTGGCGAACGCCTCTGCGGGTGTGCTCGCAAGGCCCATGGTCTCGCCCGTCTATTTCATTTCTGGCCCAAGTATGACGTCAGCGCCGGCAAAGCGCTGGAACGGAAACACGGCCTCTTTCACAGCGTAGTGCGTGGCGACTTTCGCCTCAGGCACCGCGATCTCAGCGAGCGTGCGCCCCGCCATGCACAGCGCCGCGATCTTCGCGAGTGCGACGCCGGTAGCCTTTGCGACGAACGGAACGGTGCGTGAGGCGCGCGGATTCGCTTCGATGATGAAGATCTCGTCGCCTTTCACGGCGAATTGCACGTTCATCAGCCCGATCACGGAAAGTTCTTCTGCGAGCGCGGCCGCTTGCGCCTTCAAACGCGTCACCACGTTTGCAGACAAGGTGTGCGGCGGGAGGATGCATGCGGCGTCGCCAGAATGCACACCCGCTTGTTCCACGTGCTCGAGCACGCCACCAATACGCACGGCGCCGGAATGATCACGCACAAGGTCCACGTCAACCTCGGTGGCATCGTCTAAGAAACGGTCAATGAGCACCGGCCGATCGTGAGACACGCTCACCGCTTCTGTCATGTACTGACGAAGGCCGGCTTCATCGCGCACTGTTCGCATGGCGCGCCCACCGAGCACATAGGACGGACGCATCAGCACTGGGTAACCCAGCTCGGCCGCGATGTTCACGGCCTCGCCAATGGATCTCGCGAGGCCATGGGCTGGCTGACGCAAACCGAGCTTAGTCACGATGCGCGCAAACGCTTCGCGATCCTCGGCGCGGTCGATGTCTTCAGGTTGCGTGCCTAGAATCGGCACGCCGGCCTCTTTCAACTTTTGCGCGAGCTTGAGCGGCGTTTGCCCACCAAGCTGAACGAGCACACCGAGCGGCTTCTCCTTTTCTGCGATGGCTACCACATGTTCGAGCGTGAGCGGTTCGACGTACAAACGGTCAGACACGTCCGGATCGGTCGATACCGTCTCGGGATTGCAGTTGACCATGATGGTCTCGAAACCGGCTTCGCGAAGGGCCATGGACGCGTGGACGCAGCAGTAATCGAACTCCACACCCTGGCCGATACGATTCGGACCGCTGCCGAGAATCATGATCTTGTCGCGCTGGCTTGGTTCGCACTCGTCTTCTTCGCCGATGGTCGAATAGAAATACGGCGTGAAGGCTTCGAACTCTGCCGCGCAGGTATCCACGCGCTTGTAGACGCGTTTCCCACTGCGTTTTGGCTGCGCGAGCTTTGCGATGAACCAAGGGTCAATCCTCGAGACCGTCGCGATGTCCGAGATGCTCCACTCATCACGAAGCGCAGCAAGCACGGCCCACGCACGTTCAGGTGTGGCCGTCGCAAGCGCCGCGCGCAGATCGCCCAATTTTGGCGCCGCCTGCTCCATCGAAGCAAGCGCCTTGTGGAACGCCTCTTCAAAGGTGCCCCCGAGCGCCATCACTTCACCCACGGAGCGCATCTGCGTGCCAAGCTCGCGCGAGCTATTGGGAAACTGTTCAAACGCGAAGCGCGGAATTTTGACGACAACGTAGTCGAGCGAAGGCTCGAACGACGCGGGCGTGTGGCGTGTGATATCGTTTTTGAGCTCGTCGAGCGTGTAACCAAGCGCGAGCCGCGTAGCGACTTTCGCAATGGGATACCCCGTGGCCTTGGATGCCAAAGCAGAGCTGCGCGACACGCGGGGATTCATTTCGATGACAATCACCCGCCCGGTCTCTGGCTCAACTGCGAACTGCACATTTGCGCCGCCGGTATCCACACCAATCTCACGCACCACGGCGATGGCCATGTTGCGGAGGTTCTGCTGCTCTTTGTCCGTCAGCGTTTGCGCCGGTGCGACGGTGATACTGTCGCCCGTGTGCACACCCATCGGGTCGAAGTTCTCAATCGTACACACGATGATCGCGTTGTCTTTGCTGTCACGAACAACTTCGAGCTCGAACTCTTTCCAGCCGAGCAAGGACTCTTCCACCAAACACGAGTGATTTGAGCTGGCGCGCAATGCGAGGCTCACGAGCTCCTTTAGCTCGGACGCGTTGCGCGCAATACCACCGCCCTGGCCGCCGAGCGTGAAGCTAGGCCGAACGATCGCGGGGAACGTGGTGTCTTTGAGGTCGGCAAGCGATTGAACGTAAACGCTCTTCGCCGTCGCTAGGCCAATCCGGTCCATCGCCGCTTTGAACGCCTCACGGTCTTCGGCTTTATGTATCGATTCGAGAGACGCACCAATGAGCTTGACGCCATAAGTGTCGAGCACGCCCGCTTTGGCCAATTGCTGCGCAAGGTTCAGCGCGGTTTGGCCGCCCATCGTTGCAAGCAAAGCGTCAGGCCGCTCGCGTTCAATGGTCCGCGTCGCAACGTCGAGTGTGATCGGCTCAATGTAGGTGCGATGCGCCAGATCGGGATCGGTCATGATCGTGGCCGGATTGCTGTTCAGCAAAATGACCTCGATACCCTCTTCTTTCAGTGTCTTGACCGCTTGAGTGCCTGCGTAGTCGAACTCGCATGCTTGCCCGATCACGATCGGACCCGAGCCAATGATCAGAACACGTTTGATGTCAGCTCGCTTCGGCATGGAACACCTCCGGCGCGAGCAACAGCTCGAGTAGCGCGTTCTGCGCATGCATGCGGTTCTCGGCCTGTGCCCAAACGGCAGACTGCTGGCTTTCGAGCACACCTTCGCTGATCTCTTCGCCACGTTTGGCAGGCAGGCAGTGCAAAACGATCGCATTTGGTTTGGCGAGTTGCATCAACGCCTCATCCACGATGAAACCATTGAACGCGGCCTTACGTGCGGCGACTTCCGCTTCTTGCCCCATGCTCGTCCACACGTCGGTGTTGACGACGTCCGCGCCCGCGACGGCAACACGCGGGTCGTCCGTGACGGTGATTTTGCCCGACTCCGAGAAGGTGACCTGCGGCTGGTAGCCCACTGGCGAGGCCACCCTCAGCTCGAAGCCAAAAATCTCTGCCGCTTCTATCCAACTCAGCGCCATATTCGTTGCGCCGTCACCCACAAACGCGACTACGCGTCCGTCGAGGCTCCCAAAGTGTTCGATGACCGTCTGCAAATCCGCCAGCAGTTGGCAGGGATGCGCCGACTCAGTGAGCCCGTTGATCACAGGAACCTTCGAGAACTTGGCCATCTCCTGCAAGCGCGCATGCGAAAAGGTGCGCAGCATGATCGCATCCAAGTAGCCGGACAAAACACGCGCGGTATCAGACATGGGTTCGCCGCGGCTGATTTGGCTATCTGCTTGCGGAAGCACCAAGGCAGTGCCGCCTAGTTTTGCGATGCCGGCCTCGAACGAGACGCGCGTACGCGTTGAGGGCTTCTCGAAGACAAGACCAATCTGCTTGCCTTTGAGGCTTTGCACGCGTTCTTTCGAACGTTTCAAGAAAGCAGCCCGCGCGAGCACCTGCGTCAGCTCAGAGCGCGACAGATCAGACAATTGTAAAAAGTGTTTCATAGCTCATTCCTCTTCTTTGCCGAGCGCGCGCCATAAGCTCTGCGCAAGGCGGTCCGCGTGTTTGGCTTGGCGCGGCGCAACGAACACGGTGTCATCACCGGCGATTGTGCCGAGCACGTCGTTTTCTTTTGCAGCATCGATCAGCAGCGCCACAGCAGAGGCCGCGCCCGGCGTCGTTTGCACAACCACCAGGTTACCGTTGCTCGTGATGTCGATGACCAAAGTTTCGAGACTGAGCGACGGCCTGGTTGGCGCCGGCGGCAGCTCATACATCGTCCCGCCTTCTGTGCTGCTCACACGACGCGCGCCGAGCTTCGCCAAATCCCGAGAAAGCGTCGCTTGGTTGATCGAGACACCTTGTGCCTCGAGCTTCTCGCGAAGATCTTCCTGCGTGGCGATGTTGCCTTGCGCGATCAATTTGCGAACAACGGACAGACGACGGGCTACCTTCATGACACGGCACCAGGGGCTGCGCTCGGTTTCACCCAGGTACCAATGCCGGAGTCGGTGAAGAGCTCGGCGATCAAACTGTGAGGCGTACGGCCATCAATGATGTGCACGTCGCTCACGCCCTTGCGCAACGCGCGCAGGATCGATTGCACTTTCACCTTCATGCCGCCTTTGATTCCGCCTTCGGGATCCTCGAGCCAGGCGCGCAGTGCGTCGTGATCGATCTCGGTGACTAGATCTCCGTTCCGAAGCAAGCCCGCCACGTCCGTCACGTAGATGAGCTTCTGTGCACCAAGCGCAGTGGCAATGGCGGCAGCCGCGTTGTCCGCATTGATGTTGTAACTCTGTCCATCGGGACCAAGGCCTACAGGCGAGATGACGGGCACGTAGTCCTTGGCGAGCAACATCTCTAGCGAGCTGGCATCCACCTCGTCGACTTCACCCACCAGACCAAGATCCCGGCCTTCATCGCTGAGTAGCTTCTTGGCCCGGAGCAGCGCGCCGTCTTTCCCGGACATACCGAAGGCCACTTTGCTCCGCGCATTGAGCAGGGTCACGATGTCCGCGTTCACGGAGCCCGAGAGCACCATTTCGACAACGCGCATGTCATCCGCATTCGTGACGCGCATGCCGTCGACGAACTCACTCTTGTTACCAAGGCGGGCCAAGGTCTTCGTGATCTCGGGTCCGCCACCGTGGACAATAATGGGGCGCACACCGACGGAGCGAAGCAGCTCGATGTCTTCGCAGAAGCTTCGTTTGAGGCCGTCTTGCACCATGGCCGCGCCGCCGTATTTGATCACGACGCGTTTACCTTCCAACTTCGAGATGTACGACAGAGCCTCTACGAGCAGAGACACTTTGAACTTTGGACTGTAATTGGTGAGGCGATCGTCCTTTTTTGCGCAA
>JBIKMD010000256.1:0-6325 GCA_044359465.1 Myxococcota bacterium | reverse complement strand
GCGCGGAATCTGCGCGTTCCAAAGCATAGCGAAGTGCGGCTCGACCAGCTTGTCGGCACTCGGAAGATTCAGCCAAATCTGAAAGAGCTCGAGCGGATTTTGTTTTTCTTTCTCGAGCAATGGAAACATCTCTGAATGCAGGATGCCTTTGCCGGCCGTGAGCCATTGTACGTCGCCGTGGCCAAAGCGTGCAGCGGCGCCAAGCGAATCCGAATGATCGATGAGTCCGCTGCGGACGATGGTCACAGTCTCGAATCCACGGTGCGGATGCTGAGGAAACCCCGGCACGGTAGTTCCGTGGTACATGCGCCAGCCGTCCTTCCCCTCGAAGTCCATGCCCATGTCGCGTCCTGCAAGTGACGCTTTGGGGCCCATGGCGTCGTTGCCAGCAGGGTAGCGGTCGTCGTGGTAGACGCAGAACAAGAAGGGATCGAGCGTTTGCCACGGGAAAGACAAAGGGCTCACACTTTTGACGACGGCTTTGCTCATGACCGTTAGATGCGCTGCGGCGCGCGGAGAATCAACCCTGTCAGCTTCGCTTCTTCTCGATGGCTAAAGTCAGTTCGTCAGCGGTTTCGGCGAACTCTGCTCCAGCAGCGTATACGGCCTTCAGGTGCTCACGCGCTGTAGGACCGCCAGCGATCACCACAGGCACTTTGCAGGCGTCCACAATCTCAGTCAGGAGACTCCTTACCTCGTTTGCGCTTCGCTTCTTGATCAGTGACAAGCAGAGCGCACTCGCCTTCACTTGTTTGCACGCAACGGCGAGGGCCTCAGTGGGCGTGTTGGCCCCAAGCAACACGACGCGCTCGCCCTGCTGTTTCAAGTGCACAGCGATGGCGAGCAAACCGCCTTCATGCTGTTCACCCTCTGGACAAGCCAAAACCAAAGGGCCTCTTCCCGAGACGCGCTTGCTGAACCCAGCCAATTGGACGAGCGCGTCGCGCACAACGCGCGACGCCATGTGCTCGCGGGCGATGTCCAGCCTGTCGGTCATTTCACGAAGTAGGGGGATCAATACTTCGTCGCAACATCGCTTGGGCGGAAGCTCGCGCATGGCGGTGACCAAAACATCATGCATGCCTGCGTCGTTCATTGCTTTGGCTGCAACGAAGAACTGCTGGATCATCGTCTCGGGTGACACGTTGGCTTCAACTTCACCCGTCCGCACGCGCTCAATAGCGTCACTGACGTTGAGCCCGTTGTGAATCAACTGCACCACATGACGCAGCTTGATCACTTCATCGTCACTGTAGGTGCGGTAGTTGCCGTCAGTGCGCTCAGGGGTGGGGAATCCGTAGCGGCGCTCCCACGCGCGTAATGTCACCGGCGTGACACCAGTTTCTCTTGCGACATTTCTAATGCGCCAGCTCATGACATAACCCTGTACATACCTTGTACGCCGTTGGCGATTGTGCCGCCTTTCTGCAGCACCAAACGCCTACCTCTCCAGACGATTTTTCGCGTGATCAGCGCGCGAGACCAAGCCGCTAGCAAAGTGACCTCTCCTAAAACCCATCCAAAGGGACGTTCGCGAACGAGCGCGTGGGCTAGCAGAGCGCGTAAGCCGACGAGTACAACGACGCAGGCGCTCGTGAAGTCATCGCGCAGAAACGCTGCGACAGCGACGAGCGGCAATGTAGGCGCGATGAAAAATGGCACGGAAAAGAAAGCAAGAGGACGCCGCGTTCGTAATGCTGTCATCCAGCGCGCCAGTCGTTCCGCCACGCCTTTCACTGTTTTTTCCCTGGCGCCCAGCATGCGGGCCCAAGTCTCGACCACGCTGACCTTGAGCGGCTTCTCGCCGAGCGCAAGGTCCTCTGCGAGCACATCACGCACCTCGTGTAGAGCGCTCAGGCCTTTTGCTGAGAACGCAATCGCTTTGCCACAGATCTTTGGGCGTTTTCCGCCGAGCGCGAGTTGCACTCGGAACGCCAGCGGCGTTTGATCTATGGCGCCAGACAGGCACCACGCAGCTAGGCCTTTGCCTCCAACCGTCCTCGGTGGGGCGACCGCGATGTCTGCGCCTTGTTCGATCGCAGCCGCAAGCGCGCTCAGCAAGGCGTCGTCAACCAGGACATCGGCGTCTGCGCTAATGACTATCTCGCC
Source organism: Myxococcota bacterium (assembly GCA_044359465.1). Taxonomy (GTDB): domain Bacteria; phylum Myxococcota; class JADLHZ01; order JADLHZ01; family JADLHZ01; genus JADLHZ01. The sequence continues at coordinate 4,216 of JBIKMD010000256.1, read as the reverse complement.
TGGTTCGGCCTGCGCGGCGCCGAACAACACATGCCCCACTTTCCGATTGCCGCAACTCGGGTGCGAACCCTCGCTCGGTGTGGCTAGGATGACTCGGGTGTTTGGCCGCGCAACGGAACAGCGAAGCGCGAGCTGCTCGAGCTCACTTGGGGTGTCGACCGGGCGAACAAGCAGCACTTTGGCACTAGACAATGTTGGTGCAAGCGGTCTTCTGGCAATGCGCAAGGCCAGCGCAGTAAACCCGCAGACCGTGAGCGCCCATAACGCGATCATACGCGCTCCGCTTCGTAACGTGTACGCCAGTCAGCCATCCAGCGAATGAAGGGAGAGCGAAAGCGCTGCAGGTCTGCACTTTCGCAAATCAACCCAGGTCCAACCGAGCGTGCATAAAACGGAGACGACTCAACGAGTGCGCCGCTAGTTTGTGGCATGTGAAGACCCCACCACGTGCGTGTCAGCTTGCTTTGTTCGGTCAGCGGCGCCTCTTGCTCTCCGCGATCGTCAAAACGCACGCGGGTTTGCAGGCCGTCCTCCACCTCATAGCGAATTTCGGTGGCGTTGCTGTCATGCGTGCGGCTCCAGCTCCAACGTTTGAGATCGGTACCGAGCGGCACTTCTCCACCATTCGTGTCCATGTAACCGAATCCGTGCAGAGAATTGCCGTCGACCGTGAGCGTAGCTTTCGCGCGGGGAGCGAGCGGTTGCCAGGTGTGAGACCCGAGTAGCACGCGCTCGCGGCTCGCAGGCGCGTCGCTCTCAATGCGTAGTACCGCTTCTACTTGTTTGCCGCCACGCTGTGGTTGGCAAATCGAGAACGTGGCCCCACCGTCATCACAACGCAATTGCGAGCGACCTATCTGCCAAGCGTCGCCCATGCGCATGCGCTCGTACTCACAAAGCGACCAAAGCGAGCGCTTGGCTCCACGGTAGACCACGAAGTTGACTGCCGAGTGTGCGTAAGGCTCACCCCCGCGAACGACATAACGACGCGAGAACAGCGAGCCGATCATGAAGATCACAACGGCGTTCCAGTCGCCGCTAGAAAAATCAGCATACACCCAGCGGTACGAGCCAGCACCATGCGGAGCACGCGGCAGTCTCATGCTTGCCTCCAGACCGCGGTTTCGAGCACGCCGGTTGCGAGCAGGCCGAGTCGCCTAGCGGTTGAGACTGTGGCGCGTGGTCCATCCTGCATGTCGCGCGCTTCCAGCTCGTCTAATATTCCGCCATAGACTCTAGCCATCGCTGACACTGTCATGCGGCGACGTAACCCTGGAATGTGATCCACGCCGAGCATGGCACTGCCATACAAACGCCGTGCTTGCTCGACGTAGTAGCCAAGCATGGCGCGCACGTTGAGCGTCCACTCGCTCGCTTCGAGCGCTGCCTTCGTCACGCCAAAGCGATGAAATGCACTAAGGGGTAGATACACACGTCCACGCTGCAGGTCCTCACGAACATCGCGCAGAATGTTCGTGAGCTGCATGGCCTCACCAAGGTCGCGCGCGTGTGACAATGTTGTTTCGTCGCGGACGCCGAACAGCCAGGCCATCATTTCTCCGACCGTTCCCGCGACGCGGTAGCAGTAGAGTCGTAGATGGGTTTCCTCTTCTGGTTGTTCGAAGCGTAGGTCGCCTTGCAATCCATTGAAGAAGGCTTCCAGCGGGCCAATAGGCAGCGCGTGTTTTTTGACTAGACTTGCGAACGCCAACGCATCTGCGACTGGCAGAATCCGCTCGTCAACAATGTCTGCTGCGTCCGTGCCTGCGCGCAGAGCAGACAAAAAGCGCCTTCCTTGTTCGATCACCGTATCTGGGTCCACGCCGCGTGGTTCGTCTACTGCGTCATCAAAGTGACGCAGCAGCGCGTAAAGCACGTATGCCGTGCTCGCATCGTCCGGTCCAAGCAGGTGCGAGGCCAGATAGAACGAGCGTCCGTGCGCGCGGGTGGTCGCTTGGGCGTTCATGCCGCTGCGGCCTCTACACGGCGAAGCGCAATGCGGTCTGCGCACAGCCGCGCAGAGATCATCACCATCGGGAGGCCAGTGCCTGGCTGTGTTGACGCGCCCACGTAGTACAGGTTGTCGAGCGCGTGGTCGCAATTCTTCGGACGGAACGGCCCCACCTGAAAGAAGTCGTGTGACAAACCGAACGCCGCACCACGCTCCAGATTGAGCTCGGACAAATAGCGATCGGGCGTAAAGACGCGTTCCGATTGAATGGTGAAATCGGGAATGCCCGCGCGTTTTAAGCGGTCGAGCACATGTTGACGTAGACCTGGTTGCTCTGCCCGCCATTGCTCGGCCGTGCGCCCTGATGGAACCGGGATGAGCACGTAAAGTCCGTCTTTGCCTGCGGGCGCGAGTGATGGATCACTGCGAGCGGGCACATTGACATAGAATGCCGGGTCTTTTGGGGTTTGACCGCGCTCGAAGATCTCCTCGAACGATTCGCGGTAGTCATTTCCAAAGAAGACGTTGTGATGCAGCAGCTCCGGGATCTGTTTATCGATGCCCCAATAGAACATCATGGCGCTCGAAGTGTAGCGGAGCTCGTCCACCTTCTTGCCGTCGGCAACGGTGCGGCCGAGCAGCTTCTTCTGCGCCCAGGGCCAATCGGCATTACAAACAATGAGGTCGGCCGTGAGTGAACGACCGTCTGCCAGCGTGATTGCTTTGGCCTTGGTGCCTTCTTGTTCAATTTTCTCGACGCTCGCGCCGTATTCGAACACGACGCCCATCTCTTTGCAGAGCTTCTCGAGCGCCAGGGGAATGGCGTAGAGGCCACCCTTCGGGAACCAGATGCCGACGGCGAGCTCCGTGTAGGGAAGCAAGCCGTAAACCGCAGGCGCCTTGAACGGCGAAATCCCAAGGTACATGGTTTGGAAGGTCAACGCGGCCAGCAAACGAGGGTCGCTAAAGTAGCGTGCGGTCTCGTTGTACATGGTCTTGAGCGCTTTGATGCGGCGAACCTTCGCGATGTTGCCTGGCGTTAGGAACTGCCAAATGTTGTCGAAGTTGCGCCCGACAAAGCGCTCGAGCGAGGTCTTGTATTGCTCGTGGCCCGCAGCGAGGAACGACAGGTAGCGGCCAAAACTGCCAGGCTCGATTTTGTCGAGCTCGTTTTGCATCGAGACAAGATCCGTCGAGAACGTGGTGTGCGTGTCATCGCCAAAGTGGATCTTGTAGTTGGGGTCGCAGCGCTCGAGCGTGAGATAGTCTTCGCGCTTTTTACCCGCCACTGCGAACAGCTCGTCTAAGATTTCGGGCATGAGTAGGATCGTAGGACCGGTGTCGAAGCTATAACCGTCCACGTCCAAGTTGCCGCAGCGTCCGCCGGGTCCACGGCCTCTTTCGACAATGCGAACCGAGTGTCCAGCGGCGGCGAGACGAATCGCTGCCGAAAGCCCGCCAACGCCGGCGCCAATGATGATGACTGATTCTTTCATGAGAGTTCCTTGGTTAGCGTTGACGTTTACCGAGCTCGGAGACGGCCCATTCCAGGAAAGAACGAAGCTCGCCTACATTCGGGAGTTCTTTGACGGCGCTAGAGGCCGCGCGATGTGAGCGGTCAATGGCGCGAGCGGTGGCTGCTTTGCCGCCGTTTTGTTCGACGAGTTGGCGCAAGCGGTCGAGCGCAGCTGGGTCGCTGCGGTCACCTGAAAACAGTGCGTCGATTTCAGCGCGACCTGCTTCGTTTGCACGCGTGTAGGCGGCCACGATTGGGAAGGTCTTTTTGCCTTCAACAAAGTCGCTCGCGCTGGATTTTCCGAGGGCACGGTCATCACCGAACAGACCGAGGTAGTCATCACGCAACTGGTACGCTAGACCTAGGTGTCGGCCGACGCGTTCGAGTTTTTCTACGAGTGGCTGCGGCGCATTGCTGAGCACCGCGCCTGCGGCGAGCGGACCGACGAAGCTGTAGCGCGCCGTCTTGAGCATGGCGATTTTCATCACGCGAAACAGATTGGTGTCGGCGAGCGCACGATCAGAGTGTGCAATGTCCATGAACTGGCCGATCGCCGTCTCTTTGCAGATCGCCAAGTAGTAGCGCACTGCTTTGGTCGAAAAAGTCAGCTCTGGCTCGAGCATGAGCTCGATCGAGCGCGCGAACAGGTAGTCACCTGCGACGACAGCCAAATCTGCCCCACTGCGTTCACTTCCAATCGAAGTGTGCAGGCTGGGCCCGCCGCGGCGCAGAGCCGCGCGATCCGCGAC
>JBIKMD010000100.1:0-8503 GCA_044359465.1 Myxococcota bacterium | reverse complement strand
CGAAGAGTGCGAGTGGAACACTGAAGGTCTTCCACTGTGCGCTCCCGAACATGCACAGCACGAGCGTTACGGGCAGAAGTACTGTGTTCAGCGCGATGGCCGTCAGAATACGGTGTCGCCAGGGACGTTCGAGCTTGGCAGCGAACACCAAGCGCCATGCAAAGTAAGCATGACTCGCGGCGACTGCGAGCTGCAGGATGATGAAATATTCGAGCATCAGTCGTGGAGCGCGTAGTGACGAATGGGAGCGCCAAGCTTTTCGCTCAAAGTAAAGAAGCCGGAGTCATCGAACGCGATCGCTTCACCCTGTGTGTCTTTATCCAGCGCAAACAGGCAGGGCGTTCTCGCAAAGGCCGAGGTCCAGGATTCGTTTGGGTCTCGTGTCCAGAGGTACGCTGCGACGTAGGTGCGCATGATGAAGCGCTCGCCTTTACTGTCGAAGTCGGCGGAGGTGGTGAGGTCCGAACCTCTCACGCCTTCGAGCTTGAAAGAAAAAGCGTTCACCTTTTCCAGCGAGGCATCGCGGCGAAACAGCGTGGCGACGCCCTGTTCATCTCCGCGGCTGAAGAAATAGAACGCCCCGCTCGTTGGCTCGACAGCGAAGGCTTCAACATTCTCGCGCTTGTTTGAGGCGTAGCTCAACGCAACCTCTTTCGTGACGCGGACGCTGCCGCCTTGAACCAAGGTGTCTGGCTCCTCGACAATGTACACCGTGCCCTGGTTGCGAATGTGTAAGTTGTCGCCCGTGTCGGCAATATAAAGCCAGTGTTTGCCGTTCTCGAACCGTTGCCCAAGGCCTTCCCAGTCGAGGTTCTGCGCGCCTTCGACGGTGTAGCTGCCAACAACGGTTCCGGCTGTGGTGATGGCGAAAAGCACTGCCGCGTTGCCGGAATCGTTTAGCACCCAAAGTGTGCCCGGGTGCTTTCGGCTGACCAATACGGAGGAGATTTCTGGCAGGCGTGGGTCGACTACTGCGCCAGTCACCACCGGACGATCGAGACGAGGACAGGTGTGTTGCGCAGCAGGCGACGCAAACGTGCTTGGTTGAACAGGCGTGCTTGAGACGCTGCTGCAGGCGACGAAGATCAGGGGGAGCAGGCGGCGCATGGGTCGGCGATAACCTCTCGCCCTGCGAGCGTCTACGCTTTGGGTGAGAAGGATTTGGGCTCTCGGGGCCCTACAATTGCCTAAGGGCAGTCTGGGTAGACGCCCGCGCCGGAGCAGGCTTCACAATTCGTTCCTACGAAGCCGGTCGCGCACGTGCAAACGCCGGTATCCGGGGCACAATCACCGTGCTGATTGCAGGAGTACAAGCTGCAAAGCGAGGGCATGCACGTGGGATAACCGAAGTAGTCGGAGGTACAGCGGTCGCACGCGGCCCCGGTGTAACCTTCGTCGCAAGTGCAAACGCCTGTTTCTGGTGCGCAAGACCCGTTGGCGCCGCAAGGGTTGCCTGCACACGGATCGACTACACACTGTCCTGCCGCAGAACACTTGTCGCCAGCGCCGCAGGTTCCGCAGCTGCCGGAGCAGCCGTCGTCGCCGCATTCTCTGGCGCCGCATTTCGGAAAGCAGCCGCACACCGCTTCAGCGTCGGCGCAGCAGTCTCCATCAGCAATGCAGCTCGCCGCGCAAGCGCAACCGGAGGTGGCATCCGTGCCGCAGTGACCCGCGCAGCTTTGCTCCGCTGGCAACGTCACACACTGCCCGGCAACGCACTGTTCGCTCGCGCCAAGGCAGGTACCGCATTGACCGCCGCAGCCGTCGCCGCCGCATTCGCGTCCGGTGCACACCGGTGCGCAAGTAGCGCCGCAGGTGCCGGCGTTGCAGTAGGGAGTGGCATCCGCACAGGTGCCGCAGTCGCCGCCGCAGCCGTTCGGACCGCAGGTCTTACCATCGCAATCAGGCGTGCAGTTGCTCGCGGTGCAGGTGCCGCTCGCTCCGCAGACCTCTCCGTCAGCGCACCCAACAACCGCGAGCAACGTACGCTTGCAGTCAGGATCAGGCGCACCACAGCCGCAGTTGCAAATGCGGTCGTCGTCATAGGCAAGCTCGTCGCATGTCCACGTTCCGCCGCCCGTGCATGTGGAGGTCGCGTCGCATGTAGCGCCTTTGGCGACGCAGCCAGCAACCTCGAGCTCGGCGTTGTCACAATCCGGGTCGGCGACGCCGCAACCGCAGTCGCAGATCTGGCCATCGCCGTAGAACGCGGCGCCGCACGTGAACCCTTTTGGCACACACGCTTTGCCTGTGGGTGAGCACGCAGAGTCGCCTGCGCATTCGCCGCAGGTCTTGTTGCAACCGTCGTCACCGCACACTTTGCCATCACAAGCAGGTGTGCATTCGGCGGCACAATTGCCCGCGACACAATAAGGCGTGCTGCCCGTGCATTCGCCGCAAGTGCCGCCGCAGCCGTCATCGCCGCAGGTGCGCTCGGCGCAGACGCCAGAGCACAGGCCCTTGACCGCATCGTAAGGGACACATTGGTCTTGGATTTTGACGAAACCAGGGAGGCATTGTCCGTTGCAGTGGGTGGTCGCTACGGCGATGAGCCCGAGCAACGAGACCGAAAGCATCGATGTTAGAATCGTTCGCATCGTTCGCTCTTTTCTTAGTGGAAGATCACGTAGGTGGCGCCAGCAGCGCTGTTCGAGTTGTCAGCAGAGCCGGTGGTTCCGTTGATGATCGCAGTGTCGTTTGCCGACTCGTAATTGGCGCCAACGGCGACGGTGTTGAGCGAAACCGCCACACACACGCCGTATTGGTCGTTTGCGTCATTGTTTGGCGCTTTCAAGTAGGCTGTCTGCGCCCAGCTCGAACCGCTGCGGAGGAAGACATAAGCAGCGCCCGCGTTCGGGTTCGAATTGTCGAGCGATCCCGAACCACCGGTCGGTCCAGTCACGACGAACGTGGAGTTGCTATCCTCATACGGCGCGCCGATGATCGCCGTGTTCGAAGACAGCGCGACCTCAGTGCCAAAGCCGTCGAGGAAGTCGCCATTCGTAACCGTGAGGATGGCCTGCTCCGTCCAGATGTTGCTGGTGCGAGTAAACACGATCGCTGCACCGGTTGAGCCCGGTGCGCCAACAATGATCGTATCGGCAGCGATGGCCACCGACGTGCCGAGCTGGTCTTGAGCCGCAAGATTGCTCCGTTTCAAATAAGCTTGATGCGTCCACGTTCCGGTGAACGTGCTGCGCGTGAAGACATAGGCCGCACCCGCGTCAGTGGCGCCTTCGTTGTTGTTGGCTCCCGTGGGTCCCGACACCCCGTGGACGATAGGCGAGTTGCCGTCCTCCGAGTAGGCGCCGGCAACGAGCGTGTTTCCTGACACTGACACCGAGTAGCCGAATTGATCGGCTGCTTGCTCATTCGGGGATTGAAGTCTGTCACGCTGGGTCCAAACCGTGCCGCCACGGGTGAACACGTAGACAGCGCCGCCTGGCGTGTCGTTGCGCGCGCCGACCACGATGGTGTCTGCATCGATTGCGACATCGTGACCGAAATTCGCTGAATTGGACTGCTGGATTGCAGTCAGCTTCGCCTGTTCTGTCCAGGTCGCGCCGCTGCGCACAAAGACGTAAACAGCACCTTCGTCAGTGGCTGAGACATTTTTGTTTGGCGCACCAACGACGATGGTATTGCCCGAGATGGCGACCGAGGTGCCGAATTGCATGGGGTCGACCGTTCCACCGGTGTCTGTGTCAGACGCCTTCAGGTACGCTTCTTGTGCCCACACTGAGCCGGTCCGTTTGTAAACGTAGACCGCGCCGACACCCGCGGTGAAAAGTTCGCAAGTGTTATCGCTCGAGGCGCCCGTTCCGTTCGTGATGCTATTGTCGCAGGCTTGCTCATTGGGCGCGCCAACCACGAGGGTATCGCCGTCAAGCGCAACCGCTTGGCCGAAGAAATCGTTCGCGTCGTTATTGACTGCTTTCACATAAGCCTGCTGCGCCCACGGACCCGGCGCACCTGGGTCCACTTGGATGCGCACGGTCGCCATGGTCGAGCCGGTGACGTTCGTCGCCGTGACGACGTAGTCGGAGGCCGCGATGGTCTGCGTCGGCGTGCCTGAGATAATGCCAGTGCTGGTGCTGAACGTGAGACCCGTGTCAGTCGTCAGGTTAGGTGAGATCGCATACGACGTGACCGCTCCGCCGCTTGAGGAAGGCACATTCGGCGTAATCGCTTGCCCAACATTGTAAGCAACCGGCGTTGTGTAAGAGAGGCCAGCGGGTGCCGCTGGATTGACGGTGATCGTCAGCGTGACCGGTGTCGATCCAGAAACGTTCGTGCCCGTGATCACGTGAGCGTTCGGGCCTGTTGGTCCTACCGGCGTTCCAGTGATGATGCCGGTACCAGGTGCAATGCTGAGCCCGGCAGGAAGCGGCGTTCCCGGCGACACTGCGTACGAAGCGATCGCGCCTCCGGTCGACGACGGCGTGTTTGCCGCGATGGCAACACCAGCCGTGTAGGTCACCGGATTTTGCGCATACGTCAGGCCAGTCGGCGCACGCGGGAAGATCTCGATGTTGAGATTCACGTTGGTGCTGCCGCCAGCATTGGTCCCCGTGATGAGATAATCCTGCGCGGCGGACTGGGTCGTAGGCGTTCCGGAGATGATGCCAGTGCTTGGAGCGATGCTGAGCCCAGCCGGCAGACCCGATGGCGCAGAGTAGACAGCAATCGGACCACCGCCGTTGGACGGTGCGTTAGGAGTGATCGCTGCGCCAGCCGTGTACGCGACGGGGTTCGTCGCATAGACCAGCGCCGTCGGCGCTGCCACGCGAATCTCGATGTTAAGCGTCACGCTCGTCATGCCCGAGGTGTTCGTAGCGGTGACGGTGTAGTTCGCCGGGGCGGTGATCACCGTCGGCGTGCCAGAGATCTCGCCGGTGACGGTGCTGAACGTGAGCCCCGCTGGCAGCGTTGGCGACACCGAGTACGACGCCACAACGCCGCCCGTGCTCGAGGGCACGTGTGTGCCGATCGCCTGATTCACCGTGTAGAAAATAGGGCTGGCGATGCTCGCGTAGCTGAGCCCCTGAGGCGGCTGTATACGAACGGCAATGTTGACGACGCTATCTTTCGAGCCGGAAGCGTTGGTGCCCGTGATTGTGTACTGAGCAGCGGCGGTGATCACTGTCGGCGTGCCTGTGATGGCGCCCGACGACGTATTCAAGCTCAGCCCGGTCGGCAACGACGGGAGCACGGAGTAGCTCGTAGGAGCGCCGCCGGTGAAAGTGGGCGTGTTCGGCGTGATCGCCACGTTCTGATCGTAGACGACCGGCGTTGTGTACGACAGCGTAAGAGGCGGTGGTGTTCTCACCTCGATGTTCACGACCCGAGTGGTCATGCCGGTCACGTTGCTTGCGGTCACCGTATAGTTGGCTGCTGCAACGACACCCGTTGGGGTTCCAGAGATCACGCCGGTCGATGGCGAGAGCAAGAGGCCGTTTGGCAAGTTCGGGCTCACCCCCCAAGTCGCCACAGCGCCGCCACCAATCGATGGCACGTTGTTGGTGATCGGAACGGTCGCGAAATACACCGCTGGGTTCGTTGGGTAGACCAAGTTAGTCGGTGCGTCCGGTACGCAGTTGGCGGTCGTGAGCGAACACGTGCTGTTCGCTCCGCAAGCGCCGCAGGTTCCGCCGCACCCGTCCGAGCCGCAGGTCTTGTTCGCGCACTGTGCCACACAACACGCTGTGGCTTTGTCAGCGCAGCAATCGCCGCGCGTCGCGCAATTCGCATCGCAGAAGCAGCCAGACGGCGCCGAGCCGCCGCAGCGGTTCTTGCACGAATTGTCGGCGGGTGGGGCCGCGATGGTTCCGCAGATGCCACTGATGCAAGTGTTTGCGCCCGTGCAGGTACCGCAGCTGCCACCGCAACCGTCATCGCCGCAATTATTCGTTCGGCACAGACGCGGCGAGCCAAGGCACGGGTTGGTGCAGACGCCGTCGATGCACAAGCCATTGCCCAAACACTGGCCGCCGGAGGGCGCGGTGGGTCCAGTCGTCGGCTGCGGGCCAATCCCTTCGCACAGACCGCCACAACCGTCCGAGCCGCAGTTTTTGCCGTCGCAATTAGGTATACACGGTGCGCATTGGCCGTCGCTCTGGCAGACGTTACTGTCGCAGCCCAGGACCGGTCGATTCGTGGGGCCGGTGACGCCCATGGGAAGCGGTTCGCAATCAGGGTCCGGTGCGCCGCACTCACAGTTGCAGATCACGCCGTCGTCATACTTGTCTGACGCGCACATCCAACCAGCAGGCACGCGATCGACGCAGGCGCTCATCTCGTTGCAGACCTGTCCGATGTCGCATCCTGCGACAGTGCCGCCGCTCTGATTGCAGTCGGTGTCGATGGCGCCGCAGCCGCAGTTGCAGACGTAAGTGTCGGCATAGTCGTTCGCCGCGCAGGTCCAGCCGGCAGGCAAGCACGCGCCGTCAGCGTTGCACACGAGCGGATCCGCGCAGGTGCCGCACGTCCCGCCACAGCCGTCGCTGCCACAGCTCTTGCCGTCACATTGCGGCACGCACTGTGCCACGCAAGCGCCGGTCTCTTCGTCACAGGTTTCGTTGAGGCCGCAAGTGCCACACTCACCGCCGCATGAATCGCTTCCGCATTGGCGATTGATGCAAGCGACGAAACATTTTTCTGGTTCGCAAGCAGTGCCGTCTTCTCTGCACACCTCGCCTGCCGGACACTCGCCGCAAAGGAGCCGTGCGCCCTCGGGCTCCTCACGGCAGCCGGAGTAGCCGCAAACTCGGCCGCTCTTCTCACAGGCTATCTTCACGCCTTGCGTGCAATCGACCTGGATTTCTACTGCAGTAGGAGGACACGCCGTGAGCAGTGCCGCCGACAGCGCGGCGGAGATCGCGTAGAGACGGGTGACTAAAGCTGCGTTTCTGATCACAGGCTTCTCCCGACGGCGACCTTCTTGATGCCTTGTTTGTAACCACGGCCTGGATTGGTCATGCTGAGGATTGTCTCTTGAACCACTCGCGAGTGTTCTTTCTTGAACGCTTCATCGAGCACGTTGCGCATCTCGGGTTTTTGGTTGGCCCAGTGGCCAATGGCAAACGCCGCCTCGGCGCGCACCATGGGTTCGCTATCCATGAACAACGCATCCTTAGCGATCGCGAAGGTGTGTTCGGGACCAAGGTTGGTGATCGCGCTGAGCGCGTGATGCCGCACGATGTGTGACTTGTCGTTCAAGATGCGCTCACCGAGCAGTGGCGCTGCGTCCTGCGCTGGCATGGCGCCAAGGCCGAGCGCTGCTTGCGCGCGAATCGCCCGATCGCCCTTGAAGACGAGCGCGTCGGCGAGCATGGGCAATGCCTTTGGTTCATAAGTGGCGGCGATCGCTTGCACCCACGTGACGACATCGCGCCGTGCGAATGGCTTCGACGGATCGCGGACAGGAAGCGCGCTGCGCTTGGCCCCATTGCGTTGGTCGCCCTTGTCGAATTCCGGCTTGAGCACGCCGTTTTCCGCGAGCACTGTCATACCGCGCTCGAGAAATTGGTCGATCTTGGCCTCGGCGTCTTTGCCGCCAGCATCTTTGTTGTTCGACAGCGCGCTTGCGAGCGCGATCGTCGCGGCGGTGCGGACGGTTAAGTTTTCCGAGCGACTGTCGGTGTCGAGCTTCGCGAGCAGCTCCGGTGATGGCTCGCCGATGAAAGCGCTCACCTTCACGGCGCCGGCGCGCACTTCGCGCGGAAGCGCTTCATCGTCCATCACTTGAATGAGCCCGGCTTGCGCCTGCGGCGTGCCCGCGTTGGCGAGTGACTCGACGAGCGTGCGGCGCACGGGTTCGGTCTTGGCGTCTTTGAGCTGTGCGACCGTGTCTTGCACAGCGCCTGGGTTCATACGGATCAGTGAGGCCAAGTCGAAGCCGAAGCTCTTGCGTAGCTGCCAGCTTCCACCGGCATCGGCGCGTTCGATATCGGAGACGATGCGAGCAAAAGAGCGTCCGCCAACACGCTCGATGTCCTTTTGCTCCTGCGTGGGTGTCGGCATGGCGCTCTTGTCGAGTGGCTTGTAGCCGCCCCGTTGTTCTTGCGCGTCGTCTGCCGCAGCTACGAGATCCTGCGCCGCCTCCCCAGCGTTACGCACCACGCTCACTTTGATGATCGTTTTGAGCTGGCGAGAGGCGGCGAGCGCGAACGACTGCGTCAACGTCGCGTCGACACCCTCGATCGCAAGCGCGCCGGTTGTCAGCTTCGCTGTGCCGTCACTCGTGAAGATGGCCTGTTCGCCCGCGACGCCGTGCTTGGCTGTCCACGTCTTCTGATACTCGAACATGCCGCGGCGGTGGTAGCGCACCTCGTAACGCGCGTTTGGATCGGTCTCGACGGCAGTCCAGTCGGCGTCGCCGAGCGTCTCGCCTTGCGCGAGTTGCGACAGCGTTGCGATTTGCTGCAACACGGCCCGCGCCGACTGAGGCGTATCCGAGCCAAAGCCAACCTCTGAGATTTCACCCGATGGAAGGAGGCGCATG
>JBIKMD010000089.1:0-8981 GCA_044359465.1 Myxococcota bacterium | reverse complement strand
CGGCGGGCGTAAAGCGAGCCGAGATGCCAGGAGCGACCTCGATGCTCTTAGACCACGGCACGATCGAAAACGCATCGAGAACGCGCGCAGTGTCCTCAACGGTGTAGAGCGGCAGCGCCGGCTCGTGCTTCGAGTAGTGATGACGGTTGGCGTGGCGCGCATCGTCCTCTTGCAGGTGCGCTGCGTCCGGCAAGAGAATCGCGCACAGATCGCGCGTGGCGGCGGTGCCGTAGATTTTACCGGAGAAGCCCGCGCGACACAGGAGCGGGAGCGCACCAGAGTGATCAATGTGCGCGTGCGTGAGAAGAACGGCGTCCGCGCGAATCACTCGCTCCGGCAACGGCTCCCAATTTTTTTGTCGGAGCGTCTTTAGGCCCTGAAACAGACCGCAATCGATGAGAACGCTGTGCTCTCCGGCGGTGAGAAGATACCGCGAGCCCGTCACTGTGCCTGCTGCGCCAAGAAATTCTAGCTTCATTCTGGCTCTGCGGTGCACCAGGTGTGCCTGGGCGTAGCGTTACGGTTTACGCACGTCGATTGTTCCCAGTTCGTAACATCTTCGGCAAAGCAAGCTGCAGATCCCACACGGCATGAGCGTTGCACAAAGACGGCTCAAACAAAGGGCACGCACCATGTTCTGGGCCAAACGCATTCTCGTACCAATCGATTTCTCTCCGTGCTCGCAGCTCGCGCTTCGCTACGCGCTCACGCTGAGCCAACGTTTCGGTTCGACGGTGGACGTCGTTCACGTCAAGGAGCACGTCGGAGACGAAGCCGCGGCGGCTATCAATGACCTGATCAACGAGAATGTTGGCGCTGCGCTACGCGATGAGTTTGGCGACGTGCGCTTCCAACTCGTCAGTGGTTCGCCTGCGGAAACGATCGTTCGCTTGGCCCTCAATGGTCATTACGATCTCATCGCGATTGGCCAATACGGCAGCAGTGGCCGATCGATCGGCCGCGTGACGCGCGACGTGAGCCACCTCGCACCCTGCCACGTCGTCCCAGTCTGGGAACCGGCCTCGAACGCTTCGAACTTCTTGAATTGAGGCACGCATGAAAACACGCGAGACCAATCCACAATCTTCCATTGCTCCATGGTCATGGAAGCTCGGCTCGATCGCGGGCATCGGGATCTTTGTTCACCCGACATTCCTCCTGTTGCTTGCTTGGGTGGCGACGAGCGGGATCAGCCGCCGCGAAAGCACGCTAGCAATCACCAAAGATGTGCTGCTCATTCTGAGCGTGTTCTCCATCGTCGTGCTGCACGAGCTGGGGCACGCGTTGACGGCGAGGCGGTTCGGTATTGCAACGCGCGATATTACGCTGCTCCCATTCGGCGGCATCGCGCGCCTGGAGCGTATGCCGGAGCGTCCGCTCCACGAGCTGCTGATTGCGATCGCCGGTCCGCTCGTGAACGTCGTGCTCGCCTTGCTTCTCTTCACTGCGGTCAAGCTTCTCGGCCTACCCGCCAGCGCTGAAAGGGCTCTCGCATCGACCGGGCCGTTTTTATCAAAGCTCGTGTGGGTGAACGTTTCGCTTGCGATATTCAATCTTCTCCCGGCGTTCCCTATGGACGGCGGCCGTGTGTTGCGTGCGCTGCTGTCGATGCGGTTCGGACGCCTACGCGCAACCCGGATCGCGACGAATGTGGGGCGCATTATCGCCATTCTCATCGGCATTGCTGGTCTGTCCGGTGATCCATTCCTCGTCGTCGTCGCTTTTTTTGTTTGGATCGGCGGACGCGACGAGTTGTTGGCAGAACAATTCAAGATCGCGGCCGAGGGCATCGCCGTCGGTCAGGCGATGGTGCGAAACGTGATGGTGCTCAATGTGAACGACACGCTCGCCCGGGTTGTAGAGCTGTCACGCGGCGCGTACCAACGGGATTTCCCCGTCGTCGACGGTCAACGCGTCGCCGGCGTCCTGACGCGCGACGACCTCATGCAGGGACTGATAACTCGAGGTCCGGATCACGATGTGGCGACCGTCATGCAGCGCTCGTTCGCGACGGCGAAACCCGACGAGACGCTGGATCAAGCGATGAGCCGTTTGCAGGCTAGCCGCAGTGGAATCATCGTCGTGATGGATCACGAGATGCCGTGTGGAATGCTGACCGCAGAGCAAGTTGGACAAATGCTTGCGCTCGATGAAGCGTCGCGCGCACGCCGCAAGCCAGCATCGGCCTCTCGCACTCTGAGCTTGCACACGAGTTAAAAACGGAGGAAACGCGCGTTCGTGTCGACCGAAAAGCCGAGTCAGCTCGAAGAGACGCTCTTTGAATTCGCCCCCGATGCGATCCTGCTCGTTGGCGCGCGGGGCCGCATTCTTCGCGTCAATCCCCAAGCAGAACTGCTGTTTGGATATTCGGCCAAAGAGATTGAAGGCGAGCTCATCGAGGTTCTGATCCCGGAACGCTTTCGCGCGCGGCATGTCGGTCTGCGCGATGGCTACAGCGAGGCGCCTCGTCCGCGACGAATGGCGGCAAGCCAAGAGCTCTGGGCGCGACACAAGAACGGCAGGGAGATCGCGGTCGAGGTCGCACTCGGACCTCAGCGATCCAATCAAGGCTCGAGCGTCGTTTGCATCGTACGCGACATCACCGAACGGCAAATGGCTCAAAAGGCGCTGCAAAAAGCCCATGACGAGCTCGAGCATCGCGTCGACGTACGAACGCAGGAGCTCTCCGAGGCCAACGCCGCGCTCGCTCGCTCGAATCGCGAGCTACAGGATTTCGCCTACGTCGCATCGCACGATCTGCAAGAGCCGCTTCGGAAGATTCAGGCTTTTGGCGAACGGCTGACGACGCAGGTGGCGGGGCTCGATGACACCGCCAAGGACTATCTCGGACGCATGCAAAACGCTGCGGCTCGCATGCAGCGGCTCATTCAAGATCTGCTGGCTTTCTCGCGCGTCACAACCAAGGCAGCACCGTTCGAAACTGTCTCGCTCGATCAAATCCTTTCAGAAGTTCTGTCCGATCTCGAGGTGCGCATAGAAGAGACCGGCGCGAAGATCGAAGCAGAGCGGCCGCTCGCAACCGTGCAGGGGGATCCGACGCAGTTTCGCCAGCTGCTGCAGAACTTGCTCGGCAACGCGTTGAAGTTCCGCGACCCGAGTCGCGCGCACGTTGTCCGCATTGCTGGCCGCTTGCTGAAAGACGAAGCGACGCGGAAAGACTGGTACGAGCTCGAGATCTCGGACAACGGCATCGGCTTCGAGCCGCGTTTCACGGAGCGTATCTTTGGCCTTTTCCAACGTTTGCACAGTCGCGACGATTACGAAGGGAGCGGCGTTGGCTTGGCCATCTGCCGTAAGATCGCTGATCGACACGGAGGTCGTCTCACCGCTGTTGGACGCCCAGGTGCAGGCGCGACGTTTACGGTTGTCTTGCCAGTCAAACGCGGCTAGCGACTCGTGAGTTGGAGGGGTATGGGCTCACATCCGGTGACAATTCTCATGGCGGACGACGACCAGGAGGATCGCATGCTCGCACGCGATGCTCTGAAGGAAAGCCGGCTGCTCAACGACATGCGTTTCGTCTGCGATGGCGAGGAGCTTCTCGACTATCTCCTCCGCCGCGGCAAGTACGAGGATGCAGCAAAGTCACCGCGTCCGGGTCTCATCTTGCTCGACCTAAACATGCCGCGAAAAGACGGTCGTGAGGCGCTCAAAGAGATCAAGGAGCACGACGAGCTGAAGCAGATTCCAGTGGTCGTGCTCACCACGTCGAAGGCTGAAGAGGACATCTACAGAACGTACCATCTCGGTGTGAGCTCCTACATCGCGAAGCCGGTGACGTTCTCCGGCTTGGTTGACGTCATGAAGGCCCTAGGGAGCTACTGGTTCGAGGTTGTCGAGCTCCCGAGAAACGCCAGCAAGACATGAGCGTCAAGGTCCTTCTCATCGACGATGACGAGGACGACTTCGTCATCGCCCGGGATCTCATGCGCACCATTCCCGGAGGCGAATACGAGATCGAATGGGCGAAGAGCTTTGACGAAGGGGTTTCGGCGTTCGAGCGCACGAAGCCTGATCTCGTACTGCTCGATTATTCGCTTGGAGCCCGTACGGGCCTCGAGCTGCTTCGCCATCTGCGCGACTCGGGATCGCAGACACCAGTCATCGTGCTCACCGGGCATGGCGATCGCGAGATCGACGTCGCGGCCATGGTCGCCGGAGCCACCGATTACTTGGTGAAAGGCGACCTGAACGCATCGGTGCTGGATCGCGCCATGCGCTACTCGCTGTCGATGGCGAGCCTTCACCAACGCCTCGCTGACGAGCACAAGCGGCTCATGCAGGCAGAGAGGCTCTCGACGGTGGGGCTGATCGCCGCGTCTGTCGTACACGAGGTCAACAACCCATTGAGTGGGGTGCGAAGCCTCGCTGCCGCGCTCGATGACGAGTCGATGTCAGCGGCGAAGCGCAAGGAGTACCACGCCGCAATCCGCGAAGGGCTCGGCCGAATGGCAGAAACGATGCGCGGCTTGCTCGACCTCGCTCGTGAGCAACCGCTGACACTTGCCGACATCGACTCGCTCGAGGTCGTAAGCTCGTGTCTTCGGCTCATGGCCGCGTCATTGCGAGCCAAAGGAATCGCTGCCGACTTGCGCATTCCCGCGGGCCAACGCTTGCGAGCAGACCGTGCGCAGCTGATGCAAGCCGTGCTCAACCTGCTGGTGAATGCTGCCGATGCGACGCCGACAGGAGGGCGGATCACGCTGACGTTGCGGCAGCGCGACCGCCAGATCGGCCTAGCCGTCACCGACACCGGAACAGGTATTCCCAAGGAAATAGCGACTCGCGTGCTCGAGCCGTTCTTTACGACGAAGCCGACTGGCAAAGGCACAGGTCTTGGGCTCGCCATCGTGAACAACATCATGAAGGCGCACAAAGGGTCTATCGAGATCGACAGCAACCCGGGCAAGGGAACCACGATCATTCTTTGGCTTCCGATCTCGTAACGCCTGGTCACCGATCAGTAACAAGCCGTGCGAGACATCGCGCCTTGTTGAAGCGAACGCGGGTTCGTCCCTTGCAAGACCACGAGTAATGCTTCTCATTCCCATCTTGCTCGTCGCTGCGGCATCGGAACCGATCGTCACTCCACCGTTTGCAGGATGGCTCAGAGTAGGCTCGGCTTATGTTCGGCTCGAACCCGATACCCAATCGAAACGCATTGGCCTGTTGCAGCTCGGCGACGAAGTTGCCGTTCGAGCGTGCGAGCCGAGTTGCGACGCCAAAGGCGCCTGGGCATTGCTCCATCCGATGGGCGCGATTCGCCTCTCGTTCTTGAAGACAGCGCCCACCTCGCAGATGGCCGTCGCACAGTCGGCGACCGCGCGTTTCATCTATGGCTCTGTGCGACAAGGTGGAGCGCCTCTCTACGTCGAGCCCGACACGCTCGCGCTCATCGCGGAGAAGGAACCGAGCGGACACGTGCTCGCGTTTCGCGATGATCCCGAGCTTCTTGCGACTGGATGGCTGCGAAGACCGGGCGGCGGATACATGGAAGCCGGACGCGTTCGTCTGTCGAAGGCGAGTATGTTCGCCGGTGAGCATGCGCCGCTTCTTCCGCTCGCTTTCGTCGTGCGTAAGATCGAAGCCGCGCGCGCGCTCGAACGATACGAACGATTTGCGGTGTTCGACTACGACGCGGCAACGGTCACCACCGAGCTCGGAAAGCTTCCACGCGACGCGGTCCGCCTTGTGGTCGAGCGACCGCGGCCGCAAACGGTTGCAGAGAGCGAGCGGTGGGTGCACGTCGATCTCGACGAGCAGGTGCTCACTGCCTACGAGGGAGACCGGGCCGTCTTCGCGACACTTGTTTCCACCGGTCGCGATCAACACATGACGAAAGTGGGCCTCTTTCGCGTTTGGCAGAAGGTCATTCATGCAGCGATGCGTGGGCCGCGGGCGGAGCCCTACCTCGTCGACGAGGTTCCTTACACGCAGTACTTCTTCGGTGACTTCGCGCTGCATGGGTCGTACTGGCATGACCGATTCGGCACGCGTGTTTCACACGGCTGCGTGAATCTCTCCGTGTCGGATGCGGCATGGTTATTCGAATGGTCACCGCCAGCTTTGCCGCATGGATGGCACTCGGTGCTCACGGCGCTGCCAGAGCTGCCTTCGCTGTGGGTACAGATCGAGGGCAAAGTAGAGGAACCGCCGTCGTCGATGCAGTCGCTGCTCGTCGTCGACGTAGACTGAGACCGGTTGGCGCGCGTTTTGCTTTTATCTTGGGCACAACGCAAACAGGAGAGACACAATGAAAGTGCAGCAACTGATGACGAAGTCCGTTTTTACCTGCAACACCGAGGACTCGCTTAGCACCGCGGCGCAGCTCATGTGGGACGGTGATTGCGGCGTCGTGCCGGTCCTCGACCAGAACGGAAAAGTGGTCGGCTTGATCACTGACCGCGACATCTGCATGGCCACATACACGCAGGGCCTGCCGCCGCACACGATCTGCGTCAAGAACGTGATGGCGAAGGATCTGATCGGCTGTGCGCCGTCGGACACCGTGGCACATGCGGAGAAGCTGATGCGCGAGCATCGGGTGCGTCGCCTGCCCGTGATCGATAACAGCGGAACGCTCGTCGGCATCTTGTCGCTGAATGATGTGGCCCGCGAGTATCTGCGTGAGAAGGTGTCCGGACAACGCGATGTTCGCGGCGGGGAGATCGCCGAGACACTCGGAACGATCTGTCAGCCCCGGCCGATCACTCTGCGCACACACGCGGCGTGAGCAGAGCATTGGCTTTCTCCGACGAATGAGCGAGTCGACTCAGAATGCTCGACATTCTCTTCGTCGACGATGAACCGACCATTCGCCTGGCCGTAGGCGACGCTCTGCGTGCCGCAGGACATGACGTGACCCTCGCCAGCGACGGGGCTGAGGCGCTCGCCGAAACGCGGACACATCTCTTCGACGCCGTGGTCACGGACGTGCGCATGCCGAACATGACGGGCATCGAGCTCTTTCGACGGCTGCGGATGGAGGCGCCAGCGACTGACGTCATCCTCATGACCGCCAACGCCGAAGTGTCTGATGCCGTCGACGCGCTGAAGAACGGCGCGAGCGACTACCTGATCAAACCGTTCGACACCGCCGAGCTGATCGCGCGCCTCGCGCAGGTGGCGAAAAAACGGGAGCTGTGGACGGAGCTGAGCCGCGCGCGAAGGGCGCTGTCCGAGCGAGTCGGGCCTTACGTGCTGGAAGAGAAGATCGGCGAAGGCGCGATGGGTATGGTCTACCGCGCTTCGCACGTCATGCTGCGACGGCCGACGGCGGTGAAGATCCTCCTCAATTCGGCGAGCTCCATCGCCATCGCACGCTTCGAACGCGAAGTTCAGCTCACTTGCCGGCTGACCCATCCGAACACGATCGCGATCTTCGACTATGGTCGCACGCACGACGGTGTGTTCTATTACGCGATGGAGCTCCTCGATGGTGCGTCGCTCGATCGCATCGTCGAAACCACGGGGCCCATGGCCGAGCCGCGCGTTGTCCACTTTCTGCGCCAGCTGGCCGGATCACTCGGCGAGGCGCACGCGCTCGGGCTCATCCATCGCGACGTCAAGCCGAGTAACATCCAGATCTGTGAGCGGGGCGGTATGTACGACGTCCCAAAGCTCCTCGACTTTGGTTTGGTCAAAGAAGTCGAGAGCCCAGAGATGACGCAACAAAACGTCATCCTCGGCACGCCTGCCTATCTTGCTCCGGAAGTGATTCTCGACGCAGCTGCATCGGGGCCGGCGCAAGACATCTACGCGCTCGGCGCCGTCGCCTATTTCATGCTCGCCGGCAAACCCGCGTTCGCTGGAAAGAAAGCGATGGAGATCTGCCTTCAACAACTGAACGCCGTGCCCGCTTCGTTTCGTAAGCACGGTGTGAAGGTCAGCAAGAAGCTAGAAGACACGATTCGGGCGTGTCTGGAGAAAAATCCGCGACATCGACCGAAGAGCGCCGCTGATGTCTGCGCCGCGCTGCCCGAACGCGAATGGTCTCAACGCGAGGCCGGCGCATGGTGGAAGCGATATCGCAAAGTGGTCGCAGGTGGCCGTGCTGGCGGTACGGCCGTCCTCTCTCTCTCTGCGTCTGCGAGCGAGAAGCCAAAACGCAAACGTCAACCGTCGAACATGTCCGTCTGAACGACGTCGTCGCTGAATAGACGGCCCGAGAGCTCCTCCTTCTCCTCGAGCGCCATGTCTGCGAGGAGGCGCGTGCGAAATGCTTCGATGGCCGTGATGACGTGCTCTCTCGACTCGAGTGAGTTTGCCACGATCTTCTCGAGATCGGCAATGACAGCGCGTTGCTCCTTGTGCTCTTCGCGCATACGATTCACACGTTCTTTTCCCCACGCGTCGATGTTCTCGAGGACCGGGAGCAACGCGCGCTCCTCGAAGTCGAGGTGCATGCTGAGCGCGGAAAGAAAGAGCACTGCTTCCTCGCGCAGCCGCTCGCAATCGGCCACATCATCTGACCTCGCGAGCCTGTGAAGCGATCCAAGCGCGTCCCGCAACCGTGCATGCTGACCGAGCACTTGCTCTCGAATGTCCTTGGCAATCGCTTTCTTCATTGTCGTGCCACCTTGTTCAAGCGGACCGAGGTCTTGCTAGTCGTTCGCGCAAGCAGCGACGCGACGAGGATCGCGAAAAAGAAGAGGGCTCCGTAGACGCATGTCGAAACACCGAGACCGTAGGTGGAGACGCCTTCGCGAAGCCAGCGCGTGATCTCCGCAGCAGCAAAGTAGCCCGCGAACACCGTGCCGAGGAGCGAGACGCCGATGTTCGTGTCGAGCGCCCAGCGCCCAGATTCCGCACGTGCCCAGCCGCTGACCGACACGGCGAGAAGGGCGACAAACATGACGAAGCCGAAATAGCAGGCGGGCACACCAAGAAACATCGGACAAGGCTCGCTAAAGGCACACGCCTTCGTCATCAAGCGAACTCCGCTCAAGTAGCCAGAGAAC
>JBIKMD010000088.1:0-8994 GCA_044359465.1 Myxococcota bacterium | reverse complement strand
TGCTGCGCGAAAGTCGGGGAAGTTCAGGCTCGCATCGGCAACGAGCACCCCCACGAGCGTGACCAAAGGGAAGTCGTGCCCCTTTGTCACCATCTGCGTGCCAACAAGGATGTCGAGCTCGCCGCTACGGAACAGGGCTAGCGTTTTTTCGAGCGTTTCCGCGTCGTGCGCAACGTCGCGATCGAGACGCCCAACACGAAAATTCGGAAAAAAACGCTGCAGCTCGATTTCGAGACGCTCCGTTCCTGTGCCCATGACGCGGAGCTCGTGGCTCCGACATTGCGGGCACTGCAAAGGCGTCGGCTCGCTGTGATCGCAGTAGTGGCACCGCAGCGTCTGGCTGCGCATGTGGTGTGTAAGAGAAACACTACATTGCTCGCACTTGAATCCGTGTCCGCACCCTTGGCACACGACGAACGGAGCAAAGCCGCGGCGGTTGAGAAACAGAATCACCTGCTCCTGACGCGCAACGGTCTCGAGCACGAGCTCCGTCAGCCGCGGCGTAAACAAGCGCACGTGCCTGCCTGTTTGATCGATGCGCCGCTCGGCGGGAACTTCTTCGTTCTTTTCCTTCCCAATGCGCACGATCTCGACTTTGGGCAGCGTTCCCCCGCTGGCGCGCTCCCGCATGCGCAACTCGGTGAGCTTCCCTGTTGCGACGTTCTGCAGGGTCTCGAGTGAAGGCGTCGCGCTGCCGAGCACCGCTACAGCGCCGGCGAGTTGCGCACGCACCAGCGCCAAGTCACGCGCATGGTAGCGCGGCATCTCATCTTGTTTGTAAGAATCATCGTGCTCTTCATCGACGATCACCATGCCGAGCGATTGCAGCGGCGCGAATAACGCCGAGCGCGGACCTACAACCACACGGGCCGCGCCCGCTTGCACACGGGCCCACGCTGCGCGCCGTTGTTTCACAGAGAGGCCCGAGTGAATGGTCACCACATCATCGGAGAACCGCGCGCGAAAGCGGGCTTCAAGCTGAGGCGTGAGACCAATCTCCGGCACCAGCACGATGGCGGTCTTCCCCGCTCGAAGCGTTTCGGAAATCGCGGCCAAGTAGACTTCGGTCTTGCCGCTTCCGGTGACGCCCCAGAGCAGAAAGCCTTTGTACGCGTTCGCCTCGCGCGCAGCATGAAGGGCCACGAGCGCTGCCGCCTGCTCATGCCTCGGCACAAAGACACTCGCCGTATGTTGCGAGACCCCTTCATCAACCTCTGAACCGATGGACAGCCGCTCCTTGGCGACCACAAATCCCTGCGCGATCCACTCATCGAGCGTCAGCAACGTTTCTTTTGCGCTCAGTTTGAGCGCCGTACGAATGCTCGCAAGTGTGCGTTTTTTTCGCAGCACAGCAATCGGATGTTCGGTCTGCGTTTTGAGCAGGGACTTGCCAGCGTCACTGAGCAAGTAATGCCGAATGACCGTACGCCGCATGGGCGTGGGCACGATCATGCGGATCACATCACCCGCCTCCACCATGTAGTAACCGCTCATGAAATGCGCGAGCTTGAGCAAATCGGCAGGAAGCGGAGCGATATCGTCAGGCACACGCTCAATGGGCCGAAGTTTGTGCTTTGAGTCGTCGTGTTTGGCGATGACGTAGCCGACGAGCTTACGTGGGCCGAGCGGTACAATCACCGGCGAGCCAGGTACGATGGTCTCGCTGAGTGCGTCGGGAATCGCGTAGTCGAAGCTTCCGCGAAACGGGAACGCAACGTGCGCGACCTTGTTTGCCACGTAGGCCTACTTGGCTTTGACGCCGGGAAGTTGGAACGATGCGTCGGGCAGTTTGGCGCTCGTCTGCAGTTTGTCTACTTCGCTGTGAGAGATGAGCTTGCCATCGAACAAGCGCTCGATCACGCGCGGAAACGCATCGCCCGTTTCACGCGAGCCAAACTCACGCAGCTGCACGTCCCACATGCCCTTTTTGCCTTGGTAGTCGCCGCGAAACATCACGCGCACTGGCTGAAACGAATCTTTATCAATCCAAAGTTGGTTTCGATCGCGATCTTTGCCACCGGCACCAATCACGTACGCAATCCGGCTGTTGAAGCGCGCAAGGCTCACCGTGCCAGGCTCGATCTGCAAACGTTTGAGCATCTCGAGATACTCGCTGCGCATGGATTCTTGTGACTGTGCTTTGGGGAGCAGCAGCTCAACGAGGGGCTCGAAGTCCACGCGCTTGCGGGTCACTTCCCCTTGTGGCGTCATTTCGGCTGCTTCGCCGTCTTTGTAGATGTACGCCCACTCGCTATCGCCTTCAGCGCGGCTCCAGCGCATGCGGCCTGGACGTTTGAGCAACAGCTTCTCGATGACGGGCTCACTCGCACCGTAGGCGGTCTCGAGCGACACCTCGAGCTCGTTTAAAGCTAGCGCCGAACGCTTTTCCGCGACCTTCCCAATAATGAACCCCGTCGGCGGCACATAAGCGAGCGCCGATGCAGGCAAAAGCAGGATCGAACACAGTACGAACAAACGCATCATGCGCGGCTACCTCAGGAATAGGCTGCAAGTCCAAGCACCGGGCCGGCCGTGCCTGAACTCAAACCTGGTGGCTCCCCAAAAATACTCAAACGTTCTTTTTGACCAGCCATTTTTCCGCGAACTGCCGGAAAAACATGAGGGCAAACGTTACGCCAAAGAAGCGCGCGGAGCGCCCGATGACGGAGGCAAGCACAAACGCTGGCAGCGCAACGCCGACCACACCAGACCCAATCGCGACGACCTTGTAAGGCGTCGGCATGATGCTGCACGCAACTGCGAGGATCCAAAAGTTCTGCGTGAGCACGTCACGCAGCGTGGTGTCGACGATCCAGGTCCCCACTTTGAAGTGCAGCGGCAACGCGGGATCGATAGACAAAAAGCTCGTGAGACCCTGACTGATGGCGTAGCCCAGCGCATAACCGGCAAGCCCACCAAAGAGTGACGCAACGGTGCCCACGACAGCGTAAAAAGGGCCCCTTTCGCGTTTTGCAAGCACCATTGGGATGAGCAGCGCAAATGGTGGAATCGGGAAGATGGAGCCATCAATGAACGCCACCACCGCGAGCGCAACAATCGCATGCGGGGTGTTCGACAGCATCACGACCCGTTGGGTCATGCGCTTCATGAGCGTAGATGGTGGAGAGGCGACTTCCGTCATCACATCGACAATCCGCCGTCGACGTCGATGCAGCGGCCGTTGAAGTACTCGCACTCGATCACAAACTTCACGGCTTGCCAGATGTCTTCCGGTTGACCAATACGGCGCACAGGAATGGATTCAACGAGCGCATCACGCGCTTTTTGGTTCATGCCTTGGGTCATAGGCGTCTCAATCATGCCAGGCGCCACGGCGCCGACGCGAATACCAAAGGGAGCGAACTCGAGCGCCCAGGTTTTGGTGTTGGTCGCGAGTGCGGCCTTTGCCGACACGTAGTTCGATTGGCCGCGGTTACCGTGCCGCGCGATCGAGCTCATGTTCACAATGACGCCCTTCTCGCCCGTTTCGGCCATTTTCGCGACCGTTTCCCGGACCATCATGGTGGCGCCCGTGAGGTTCACACCAATGACAGCGTTCCAATGTTCGGTGCTCAGCTTCTTGATGGCGCCAGTCTCGCGATCTTTCTTTACGAGCAAGCCGTCACGCAGAATGCCCGCGTTGTTGATGAGGCCAGTGAGACCACCCATTTGGCCGTGCGCCCAGCTCACGAACTCAACGCACTGGGCTTCTTGGGACACGTCGAGCTTGTGCGTGAAAATCTTGCCCGGAAGACCTTTGGCCTCTTCTTGCAGAGACTTGAGACCTTCATCCTGCACGTCGCCCGCGGCGACCTGCGCGCCTGCTTGGGCGAGGCGCAGAGAAAAATGACGGCCCATGCCCTGCGATGCGCCGGTAACGATCAACTTCAGCTTCGACAGTTCCATACGGTCTCCTTCGAGTTGCTCGCGGCTTACACAGGGGCGTTCGGGGACGCAAGGCCAGCTAAAATCTGGGTTGACAGTGACAGCGAGCGTGATGCCCTTGCGCGGTCGGGGGAATAACCGATGCGCTTTTTATGCTTTGTTTTTCTGATTGCCTGCCACACTGCCGCCGTCTCACTTGATGCACCGGATGAGCGTCGCGATGACGAAATCTACAGAGGCGTCGCGGACCATGACGCACATGGAGCGGTCGTTATGCTTGCACACGCAACGGAGGGCGGTTTCTCGCTGTGCACCGCCACATTGGTCGCACCAGACGTCTTACTCACTGCGGCGCACTGCGTGCTTCGTGACCCGCCGACTTACGTGTCATGCGGCGGCAGCGTGAGCGACAAAGTGCTGCAGCCAGTGCTTGCAGATACGCTCTTCGTACACACGGGCCCTAAGCCCAAATTCGAAGCGGAGCCCGCCGCGTGGGGACGTCGCTTGTTCACGCCCAAGCTCACCACGCTATGTGATCGCGATGTGGCGGTTTTAGTCCTGGATCGTGCACTGCCGATCGAACCACTGGCAATCGCATCCGCGCTACCAGACGGTGATGTCACTGCCGTTGGTTATGGACTGACGGAAAAAGGGAAGTCCGGCGAACGCCGCCGACGCAATGGCATGCGCATATTGCAAACGGGTCCGGTGTCAGACGCGTCCATCTGGCTCGGCGCGCGTGAGCTCGAAACGACTGCCGGTCCTTGCTCCGGTGATTCGGGTGGACCGCTGTTGTCAGAAGATTCGGAGGTCATTGGCGTCGTAAGCCGCGGCGGTAGTTGCAAGCGCGACTATGGAAACATCTACGGTAACGCTAGTGCCCATCGCGCCCTCGTAGACGAAGCGATTGCGTGGGCAGAGCGTCACTGAGCTTCGTTAGAAGGACGTGAATTGGGACCGACCCAAAGATAAAGCGCCTAGCTACAGTTTGTCCGGCGATCGAGTTAGCTTCGGCGAGCGCCTCGCTGCTCAGCCGTTGGATTTGGAGCTGGCTCGGGCTGCGGTTGCGGAACGAGACAACGTGGTCGACGCCGAGTTCGTAGTTGTAGCCGAGTGGCCGTGGCCGGCGTCGGTCTTTGCACCGAGATCGTGTCCCAAACTGTTACAGGGCTCTCAGCAGCTCGATGTGTATCGCCGAGCGATAGAGTTTCTTTCACTCGCCACATTGATGCTCGAAGAAATGCCACGCGGATACTCGACGATCGCGGACCAGTTTTCGTCGCGCTTCGATTTCGGTTCCGCTCAACATCGCAGAAGCGCAGGCTCGGTCAGCGCAATCCATCCGCCGGGGCGCAGTGCTGGAGCCCAAGACTTGAGCACGGGGGCTGCGAGGAGCAAACGTGGTAGGCCTTACTTCTTTGGCGAGACCGATCGGGCAAGCCTATCGAGTCGAGATCCCGCTGCCTTCGACTCAGTCAACAGCGAATCCCAATCATTGGGTGGGTGGCCCGAGTCGAGCATTCTGGCGAAAGTTCCGTATGCGTCCGATTTGCTTTCGTAGGCGCGCTTGGTGCCCTGGTCGTTCACCCAGCCATAGACGATGATCTTGCTGCTTTCGTGGTAGCGAAAGAAAAGGCGGTATTGCTGAAAGAACTCAGCACGAAACCAATGTTTGTAGTTGCTGCCGAGTGTCGCTCCTTGGCGATACTCAGAGCGCGTTGGATCTTGTGGAATGGTTTCGAAAGCGAGCTTAATGATGGCAGCGAGACGCTTCGTTGCATTCTTGTGCGGGTAGTTGGTCGGATGCTTTTTGACTAAGGCCTCGACAACGACAGCCAGTTCCTCAACCTGTTCGATGAACAACGGGTGGGCGATAAGTGTCCAGCCGTTGACCACCAGCGGAGCGGTTTTCTTCGGGTTCATTCGTCTTCTGCGCTGAGGGGCGCATCGAGATCTAGGTCGACACCCGTCACCAGTTTACGAACACGTGCAGCAAGATTCGTATCGAGGGTCTTAAGCCGCTCAGGGTGTGCTTCGATATCTTTTGCAAGGAACCTCAAGAACTTGCCGATCAGCGGATCGTTTTCAGCTTGTGGCACGCGTTGCATGAGCACACTGCCATTCGCCTGGACGACGTATCGGATGCGATCTCGTTTGTTGAGATTGAGCGCCTTGCGCACGTTTGGGGGAACCGTGGTTTGGTACCGGTCAGTGAGCTTGGATTCTTCGACTTGTGCTGCCATCTCGAAACCTCAGCGGCCGATCAGTTTGTCCGCCCCTGCATTGGTAATGCAAGTGCATTGTCCTGTCAAACAGATCCTGCTGGGTGCGAGACCCCAGCCCGCGCGCTGGTGCAGCGTCGGCAGGAAGTCGGTCACGAGACCGTTTTCGAAGTGTAGGCGATCTTGAGCGAATGGCCGGGCGAAGGATGTATTTAAACAAGCGCAGGCGCGCTGGCTCATCGTGCGCACACACGCGCCATCACCTGCACAACGCCAAAAGGCAGACTGCGCGGCCCAATTGGCCGCTCATCAGCAGTGAGACTCTTGTCGTCTGCAAGAAAGCCAAAGTGATTTCCGTCGCCGCCCCCACCGCTTCAGCCAAGTCGACGCCAGGGTCGGGGCTTCGCTGGGCGCTACGAAGGCAAGTAAGAGAGTAGCAAACGCGCGAGGCGACTAGAGACTCCCATTTAACAGCGTGCCAAGCGCACCACCAGCGACAACCTCACCGGTCTCAAAGACCCAGACAGAATGCAGTGGCGGCGTGTTCTGCGGTAGCGTTGCCTGCTTCCACTGAGCACCATCCCACACGGCCATCACACCCTGGTTTGAGCGTTCACCGACGAGCACCAGGTGCGTGGTGTTGCCTGCCTGCGCGTTCCACGTTCCCCATTGTTTGGGAGGCGAATTGTCGGTCCATTTGCCGTTCTCTATCCGCTGCGTGAGAGAAAAAATCTGGGTGTCGGTGGTGACCAACACGTCGTGCGCGGTCTTGTCGTACTCGACCAGCTCCACCCATTTTTGTCCATCGAAGCGCTTTGCTGGATGCCCACTGATGACGAGCTCGTTTGCGCGTTTGCTGATGGTGCAACGTGAAAACGAGTCCGTGGTCCACACGTTTTGCGGCGCACCCACCAAACGTCGCGACCATGTGCCATTGGTGCGCGTGTAGTCGAAGACGTTACCGTCGTAAGTGTAGAAACGGTCCGCGCTCTCGGCGAACAAACACACGAATTCAGATGGCAGCGAGTAGGTGAATTCGTTGCTCCAACGAGCTCCATTGAAGGTGCGAACAGTGCTGCTCGAATCAATCGCAATCGCGTTCTTCTTGTCGAGTGCGTGCAACGCAACGACTTGCGCGCCAGTGAATGAAAGCGCCCACTCGTTGCCATCGTAGTGAACGAGCGTTGCGTCATCCCCAATCGCCCAGACATCCTCTGCGGCGCTGCCAGTGATCTGCACATACGTCGAGAAAGAAGGCATCCCCATGGGCTTCATGCGTTTCATTTGCAGCGCTGACGCGGATGCTTTGACGTCAACGAGATCAGGCAAGGTCACGCCGATCTCAGCTTGGCAAGCGCTCAGCAGAAGGAAGACAAGAAGACACAGCATGCGCGGCGCGTAGCTTACGACCCAGCGCCGTTCAATCGACAAAAATCGCAGTGAGACACTTGCCTCAACTTCGCGATAGGTTGGGATCGGGAAGCCTTCACTAGAGGCTGAAGGTGCCGGCCGCGACCACGTTGTCTCGATCTCCGGACAAACTGAAAGTGGCTCGCTATTCGCCTTCGTCTTCGCCGGTGTCTTTGTCGCCTTCTCCACTGACGTCGTCGCGCAAACCGAGCTCTTTCATCTTGAGCTGCAGACCCTTGCGGCTGATCTTCAGCTTCTTCGCCGCTTGCGTGACGTTGCCGCCGGTTTCTTCGAGCGCTTTGACGATCAAATCGCGCTCGATTTCGCTCGTCGCTTGTTTAACGATGTCCTTCATGGAGAACTCGCCAGTCGCCTGTACGACTGGTGCAGGACGTAGCTGAATGGGCGCAGTAACGACCGCTTTCTCTTTGACCTCGGAGTTGCTCCGAATCTCCGGCGGAAGCTCGTTTGGCGTGATGACGTCGACATCTGCAAACAGCAACGTGCGTTCGACAACGTTCTCGAGCTCACGAATATTACCTGGCCAGCCGTAGCCTTGCAGCACGGTGAGCGCCTCTGGCGAAAACGATTCAACGTGTTTCTTGAGCTTCTTGTTGTACTTGGCAACAAAGTGCCGAACCAAGAGCTCAATGTCTTCCGTGCGTTCACGCAGCGCGGGCAGCACCACCGGCACCACGTTCAATCGGAAGAACAAATCCTCACGAAAGTGTCCCGCGTCGATCTCTTTTTTAAGGTCACGGTTGGTTGCGGTGACGATGCGCACGTTGACGCGAATGGTCTTGATACCACCAACGCGCTCGAACTCGCTCTCTTGCAGCGCGCGCAGCAGCTTCACCTGCATCTCGGCGGGGATCTCCGCGATCTCGTCGAGAAACAAAGTGCCGCCATCGGCAAGCTCGAAACGGCCGGGTTTGGATGAGACCGCGCCCGTAAACGCACCACGTTCGTAGCCAAACAGCTCGCTCTCCATGAGCGTCTTAGGAATCGCAGCGCAGTTGATCTTGATATAGGGCGCGCCCTTTCGCGACGAGTGCTCGTGCAGCGCTGTGGCGATGAGCTCCTTGCCTGTTCCGCTCTCGCCCGTGATCAGCACGGTCGATGGCGTGTCGGCCACCTTCTCGATGATCTGATAAATATCGAGCATCCGTTGCGACGCGCCAATGATGCTAAATCGCCCGTCGCTCGGCGTCGTCTCGTTAGCGCTAGTGTAGCTCGACCCATTCAGCTCTAAAGTACGAATGGCTTTTTGGACGGCGACCTTGATCTCATCCTGATCGAAGGGCTTGAGAATGTAATCAAAAGCGCCACGTCTGAGCGCCGTGACAGCGGAATCGACCGTTCCGTGCGCCGTGATCAGAATGACGAGGAGCTGAGGAAACTCCTTGCGCACCTGGTCAAGCAACGACAAACCGTCGCGTCGAGGCATACGAAGATCGGTGATGAGCAAGTCAGGCAC
>JBIKMD010000087.1:0-9003 GCA_044359465.1 Myxococcota bacterium | reverse complement strand
ACGGCTTTGACTTTCCCGGTCTCGAGCGCGCGCAGCAACGTCGGCTGCAGGCTGAGTGGCAGCTCGCCAATTTCATCCAGAAACAAAGTGCCGTCATGCGCAGAGGCAAACGCACCCACACGCCGTTCCGAGGCGCCCGTAAAGGCGCCTTTGATGTGGCCAAACAGCTCGCTCTCGATCAGGTTCGACGCGAGCGCGCCGCAATTGATTGCGACAAAAGGCTTGTTTTTGCGCGGTGAGAGCTCGTGTAGCGCGCGTGCAACCAGCTCTTTGCCGGTGCCACTTTCGCCGAGAATCAACACCGGTGCGCGTGACATGGCGAAGCGTGAGATCTGAGACCCAAGCGACTGCATGTTGTAGCTGCGCCCAATCAGGTACGAGCTGAGCTCACCCGCATCGTCGCTGAGCGCTTCGATCTTGAGCGAAACGTCACCTACACGAAGCGTTGCTGGCGCCACCAGCTCCGCTTCGACGATTTTCACTTCATTCAAATACGTGCCGTTCTTACTGCCAAGATCACGCACGAACACTTGGTTCTTTTTGTAGACGAGCGAGCAGTGAAACTGTGACACGAACTCCGAGCGCACGCGCACGTCGCAGCTCTCGTCGTAACCTACACGCAACTCGCCTCGCGAAAAACGCACGGTGGTCCCCATGCCTTTGGGCGGCGTCACAAGGAGCGGTCGCGATTCTGGACTAGTAGCGCCGGGCATCGACTGCGTGCGCCCAGAGGCATGCAGGGTTCGTTCGGCGCGCAGCGTGAACTTGCCCACCGTTGCGGACGTGACGCTCAGATCCGTCACCTGACTATCGAGCGAGAGCCTCACGCCATCGCTGGCGACGTCGATTTCACCTCGTACGTCGAGCAAACGCAGCTCGTCGTCCGCTCCCGGACCGAGCAGATAATGTCCCTCGGCAAGCGGCAATCGCAGCATCACGTCATCGCCAGCAGCCACCACCAATCGCCAGCGACTAGTCGAGGAAAACATTCCTTCCACGGTATCAATAATGGGGTCAGGTACCATTATTTTCTGTTCTTATTTGGCGTCACCAAGCTCCCCCACAATCCACATTGGCACATTTGGAACAAGCAATATTGTACCAATGGTCCTTCTTATCGTTCTGAATCGCGTTATAGTCTCCTCAATGACAGACCAAACAGACCAATCCATAGGAATCCAACTGGATCTGGCAAGCACAACGCCGCTCTACAAGCAGTTGTTCGATGCGATTGCATCGCGCATTCGCACTGGCACGTTTCCACCCGGCTTTAGGCTGCCGCCAAGCCGCGAGCTGGCGAGTGCACTCGGCGCCCATCGCAACACGGTGGTGCGAGCGTACGAAGATTTGGTCGCGGCTGGTTTTCTCAGCTCCGTGGTTGGCCGCGGCACCTTCGTCAACACGTTGAGCGAACCAGCAAGACCGTTGCGGCTGGTCAACAAGACGTCTGAAGCAAAGATGCAGTGGCCGCTGCTGCTCTCACGCGCAGCGATGGTCGAGCCACTTGGGCGGAGCGATCGTCTGAGCAGCGGTGCCGTACCCAAAGGGGCCATCAATCTATCTGGCATGCGCCCCGACCCAGACTTGCTCCCGCATGAGCTGCTGCGTCGCTGTTTCGAGCACGTGAGTCGCACGGAAAATGGCCCCGCGCTGAGCTATGGACCAAGAGAGGGCTTGCTGCGCCTACGCGAGCTCATCGCTGCGGATTTGGCGGAGCACTCCGTTCCCACGCGTGCTGACGACATTGTGATTACTACCGGCAGTCAGCAGGCACTCGACTTGATCGCGCGCACGCTAGTCAATCCAGGCGACCCCTTTTTGATCGAAGCAACCACCTACCCTGGAGCCATGAACCTGCTTGCCGCGGCTGGCGCGCGCCTGGTTTCACTTCCGAGCGATGAGGAGGGGCCTTCTCTCGAAGCACTCGAGCGCAACAAGAGCCTCGGCGCCAAGGGCCTCTACCTCATGCCCAATTGTCACAATCCAACGGGACGCGTGATCTCCGCCGAGCGCCGACGGGCGATCGTACGTTGGTCACAAGACAACGGCGTGCCGATCATCGAAGACGACTACGCGTGTGATTTGGAGCTCGATGGTATCGCGCCACCGGCGTCCCTGCGTGTGCTCGATGGAGACGTCATTCATGTGGGCACCTTCAGCAAGCGGCTCATCCCCGCGCTTCGTATTGGTTTCATTGTGTGCCCCGCTGCGCTGCGGCCGCTACTCATCCCACTTCGTCACGCCATGGACCTTGGGACGTCGCTGCTTTTGCAACACACGCTGAGTGAGTTTCTCGATCGCGGCTACCTGCGCGCGCACCTCAAGAAAACCATGCCCATCTACCGCGAACGCAGAGACGCCTTGTGCAAGGCGCTACGTGCTTCGCTGCCCGCGGAGGTCCGCATCAACAAGCCTGGCCGCGGTTTTGCCCTTTGGCTAGAGCTTCCGCCGCACATCGACGCTGAAGCAGTGTACCAAGAGGCCGCACGCCGCGGCGTCATCGTGAGCCCAAGCACCTTGCACGATACGCAGACGCAAAAGCTTGGGGGGATGCGCGTCACGTTTTGCAGTGAAGGCACCTCCCGTCTCATTGAAGGCGCCAAACGCCTCGCAGACGCATTCAAAGCCGTAAACAAAGAACGACGCCAAGCGGGTCGCGAAGTCGCGCGCACGCTGGACGTGGTCTGAAGGATATCGAACATGATGAAAGTCAAAGTAGGTCTAGCTGAGATGCTCAAGGGCGGCGTGATCATGGACGTGGTCAATGCCGAACAAGCCGTGCTGGCAGAACAAGCGGGTGCCTGCGCGGTCATGGCGCTAGAGCGGGTACCGTCGCAGATTCGCAAAGACGGCGGCGTGGCACGCGCGAGTGATCCCAAGATGATCGAAGCAATCCAAGCGGCGGTGAACATTCCGGTCATGGCAAAGGTGCGTATTGGTCACTTCATCGAGGCGCAGATTCTCCAAGCGCTCGAGGTGGACTTCATTGACGAGAGCGAAGTGCTCACCCCGGCAGATGATGAGCAGCAAATCGACAAACACGCCTTTACCGTACCGTTTGTCTGCGGCTGCAGGAACCTCGGCGAGGCACTTCGGCGCATTGACGAAGGCGCCGCGCTCATTCGAACCAAAGGAGAAGCGGGTACTGGTAACATCGTCGAAGCCGTTCGCCACTTGCGGGCCATGGAGCGGGAGATCAAAGCCTTACGCGTCCTCGGCCGAGGAGAGCTGGGCGAAACGGCGCAGCGCATGCGTGTTCCCC
The DNA here is from genome assembly GCA_044359465.1 of Myxococcota bacterium. Classification (GTDB taxonomy): domain Bacteria; phylum Myxococcota; class JADLHZ01; order JADLHZ01; family JADLHZ01; genus JADLHZ01. The sequence goes on along the minus strand of JBIKMD010000087.1, from coordinate 5,741 downwards.
TAGAGTTATTGGAAAACGTAGCCGAAGCGGGAAGGCTCCCCGTGCCGCAGTTTGCAGCAGGAGGCATAGCGACTCCGGCAGATGCCGCGTTATGCATGGCGCTGGGTGCGCAGTCCGTTTTCGTTGGTAGCGGCATTTTTCTCAGCGAGAAGCCGCTCGAGCGCGCCAAAGCCATCGTGATCGCAACGACGTTCTGGCAAGAGCCCAAAAAGATTGCAGAAGTGAGCCGCGGGCTTGGCGAAGCGATTCGTGGTCTCGATAAAGTGGAGCTGCGGCTCGCTGAGCGCGGCGTATGATCGGCGTGCTGGCACTGCAAGGCGGTTTCGAAGCGCATACCCGTGCCTTGCAGCGCAGCGGACGTCCAACCTTGCTCGTCCGAAATCCGGCGGATTTAGACCATGCAGAAGAGCTCGTGCTTCCTGGCGGTGAAAGCAGCACGCAGCTTTTGCTCATTGAACGACTCGGGCTCGCGCCGGCCCTGCATGCTTTTCATGCGAGCGGAAAGCCGATCTTTGCGACCTGCGCTGGTTTGATCCTCGCCGCAAGCGAGGTGCAAAACCCTCAGCAAAAGAGCTTTGCTTGGTTAGACGTCAGCGTGACCCGCAACGGCTGGGGAAGACAAATCGCGAGTGGAGTGCACAAGAGCGATCAAGGCCGGGATTTGCTGTTGATCCGGGCACCTAGGATCACCCGCGTCGGCCCCAAAGTGCAGGTTTTAGACACCCTTCGCGGCGAACCTGTGCTCGTCCGCCAAGGGAACGTCACGGCCGCCACCTTTCATCCCGAGTTATAAAGACACAACAGCGGCGCAACCCTGCCGATGACGGACACATGTCAGACCCAGTGCTTACGCCGTTTCGCACCCGTGCGTTCACCATCGCGGCCGATGTTGGCTTCCCGACAGGCCTTGGCGTGCGCGGCTCGTACTCCCCCATTCCCGAGTTAGGAATCGAGCTGCACGCGAGCACCATCCTTCTGCTTCAAACTTACGGCGCTGATGTCACTTACCGGCCACTCGCGGGCGCATTCAGCGTGTCACCGTTCGTGCGCGTCGGCGTGAGTGCATTGCAAAGCAACATGGAAGCCTTTGGCGGCCCGGCCTGGCAGCCCATGGGAACGGCGCAACTTGGCGTCGAATGGAGAACACGTGGGGGTTTCTCCTTAGGCGGCGGCATTGGGGCGGCGGTGGTCGCGCCTGACGGTCATGTAGGGGTGATACCAAGCGCCAATCTCTCGATTGGTTACGCGTTCTAATTCTACAGCGTTCGTAAGGCTTCTACAGGCGACAAGCGGCTGGCCTTGAACGCAGGATAGAGCGCAGCAACGACGGCACCAATCACTGCGCCGACAATCGCTTTCGCGATGAGCGCAAATCCCGCATAGGGAAACACCTGCAGAGGTTTCGCACCACGAAGCACGAACATGATGCCGCGATGGTGCAACCAAAAAACAATCAGCGCCCCAATGACTGCACCAATAGCAGCAGCCAAGAACGCTAGCAGGCTCGCCTCTGTCAGAATGATGCTGAGCACCTGGCGGCGCCGCACACCGAGCGACATCATGGTGCCAATCTCACGCACGCGTTCTTGCAGGCTCATGAGCATGGAGTTCATGAGAATGGCGCCAATCAACAGAAACAACGCGAACGACGCTATGGTCACAATGATCGCAAAACGATCGATAGCGGCGCCTGCCGCTGGTTCGCGCTCACGCCAGGTCTGAACTTCGTACTCAACACCCAGCGCGGTCGCCAAATCCTTGGCAATCGCGGGCGCCAGATCGAGGTCAGTCACAGACACCGCATACTCTGTCACACGCCCAGGCATGCGCACGAGCGATTGCGCGAAGTCGAGCGGCACAATGCCAACGACTTTTGAGGCGAGCGGCAACTTCACTTCGAGCAAACCTTTGATCGTCGTATCGAGTGCGTTGCTGGTGCCGCGCTGCGTAGGTGCCAAAAAAGTGGCAGTGCTGCCCACGTGCAGGCCGAGTGCGTTCGCAAGCTCGTCGCCAACAATGACATCTTCGCCCTGACGAGACGTGAACGGCGTAGGGCCAAATTGTTCGGCTCGGCCAGGACACACGAGGAGCTCGTCCACCGGCGAGATCCCGGTGCCAATCACCACAGAGGCCCCCGTGCCGTTGTTCATCAAGCCTTCGAACATCAGCCGAGGCGCCACGGCGGTCACGCCTTTGACCGCTTTGATACGGGCGAGCATGGCTGCGTCTTCGGGCATATCGAACTTGAGCGGTTCGTCTGCATCCGCGTAACCCTTCTTGTGAATCTGCAGCGCCCCAATCGAGCTCTCCACGGTGAGCTTCATCATCATCGTGATCACGCCATTGAAGAAGCCAATGACAAACACCACCGCGCAAACACCAATCGCGATCGCAAGCCCCGTGAGCGCCGTACGACGCCGCTGACGAAACAAATTGCGCAGCGCAATCTGAAGCAGTTTCATAGCGCACCCATGGCGACGATCGGTTTGAGCCGAGCAGCGGTGTACGCTGGGTAACTCGCAAACACGATAGTTGCTAGCGCAACGACGCCGCCGATTTGCAGCACATACAGCAGCTCTAAATGCGGACGCAGGAGCAGAGGTGTGGCGCCTCCCGGCGGTGTGGTCGCAATACCTTTCCACGCAAAGAATGCGACAATGGCTTCACCTGCGATGGCCCCAACGATACATGCGAGCACACCGAGCACTGTCGCTTCGGCCATGAACAACGAAATGATCTGCTTGCGGCGCATGCCTACGGCCATCATCGTCCCGATTTCGCGCGTACGTCCAAGCACGCTCATCAACATGGCAATGAGCACACCGATCATTGCGATGCCCAAGAAGACGATCGTCACGTAATTTAGAATCGCCCGGCGCTCGGCAAAACTATCGACCACCATGGGAGAAATCTCTCGCCAAGTTTGCACTTCGTAAGCATCCCCGAGCATTTGGGCGAGCGCTTGCGCCACTGGTTCGGGCGAACGAATGTCCGCTGTGCGCACCGCAATAGTGGTGGCCTGTCCTTCGAGTCGGAGCAGAGCCTGCGCTGTATCGAGCGAAACAAACAGCAGCTTCTTGCTGCTCGTGAGCAAGGGGATATCCGCGAGCGACCCTGTCGTATTGGACAGCGCCGCGTTCATGACGCCCTCGCTGTCCTGCGACAGAAGCGTCAGCTCCGTGCCCTCACTAGCTGTCAGTTGTTTCTTGAGCTGAGGCGTCAGAACCGCGCCGCCGATACCGAGCGGTTTGCCCACTGCCACGTCGTTCTGCTTCAGCGGACACACCGCGTATTCGTGCGCAGGATCAATGGCAATGACAGGCGTAGGAACTGTTTTGTCACCAACGGACACCATCGCAGGGAACGAAATGCGCGCCGCAGCGTCAACAACACCAGGCACAGCACGAATCTTCTCCATCAACGCCGCGTCAACCGGGAACGCAAACGCGAGCTGGGATTTGCGGACGTTACTGGTGAAACCTTTCTTGTGAATCTGCAACGCGCCATGCTGACTGAGCGCGAGCTGCTCAATGACCATGGCCTCTGACCCGTTGACCACGATGCCGCGCAAACAGAGTGTGATGATCACCGCAAACGCGATCGCAAAACCACTGAGCAGGCTGCGCCGCTTGTGACGAAGCACATTGCGCATGCTCATACGCAAGACGAGGATGCCGCGCTGGAATAAATGCATGATTCAATCCTCGACGAGGAGACGTACGAAACGCTTTTCGATCCCGGACGGGATGAAGGTGAGCGACATTGCCTGCTGGCGCAACTTTGCCGCTCGTGCTGCAAGCGCGTCCAAGGCAAGTGGTTGCGAAGAGCGCAAAAGTGCGAGGGTGACGTTCTCACGCACGGGAACAGTGAGCGAAAGATTTTTTCCGGAACCTTGGTACAGTGTGCGCAGTTTGCCGGTCGCGTCGACGCTCACGAGCGCCACATGCGCCGCGGCGTAGCTTCCAGACACACGCAGCGTTTGCCCACGAGAGAGAGAGAGGGTTTGCCCAGAAAAGCGCGCGCGAGTGCTGCCAGCGCCGCCGCTTACGAGGAGCGCTGGCTGGTCCTCCGCTTCGGCACCATCTGCGGCCGCTCCGCCTTGTGCCGTCGTTTCCGCGTAGCCCAACGCGACTTCTTCGCTGCGGGGGCCTATAGGTACAGCAGCAGTGGGCGCTGCGCTCTTCGCAGGTGCCGCGCTCGCCGCCACGCCTTTAGGTGGCGCAGCGTCATTGGGCGGTCCGGCGTCTCCTGCCGCTGCTGGTGGTGCTTTGGCATAGTCGCGACGCGCGGATGAAACCGAACCAATCCCGAGGCCCGCGCCTTCGTCACGCAGGCTGTCGTCCGCGGCTTTGCGCGAGAGCGCGTCCGACACGCGATTGTCGTTTGGGTCCATGACCGATTCTTTGGGCTTTGATGCCTTCTTCTCCGTCGCGCGTTCGCGCAAAGGTGCGGGCTCGCGCGCGAGATCTGCCTTGGGTTGCGCTAAGCCAGCCGCCGCGGGCGCTTCCTTTTTGTCCGCCACTTCCGCTTCGACTTTGGCAACAGCAGGCGAAGGCGTTGCGGCCGCAGGCGAAGGCGATGCGGCGGCGGGCGGCGGCGGTGAGGCCGCGGCTGGAGGCGAGTCGTGCTGCGCGGCGATGTTTGCAGCGTCCGGGCTCGCGGACTGCTGTGTATTCAATAGAACGCCAACACCAAGGAGAATCACGGCTGTCGTGGCGAACATGGGGACTAGCGCTGTGCGCCACCACGGAACTTTGGCGGTCTGCGCTTCAGCCACTTCGAGCCGGGTCATCAGACGATGCGCAAAGGCACCTGGCGGATCGACGGCAAGGAAGGCGGCGCGTTCGGCTTTCAGTGCGTCGACACGGGCCCTCAGCGCAGCGTCGCTCGCTACTGCGGCCTCGAGTGAAGCCTTCGCTTCGTCACTGAGCGCCCCGGCTAAGTAGCGTTCAATCGTCGCGTCGGTGATGTTCAATTGCCGCAGGCTCATACCTTCACTCCTGCGCGGTCACGTGTGATGTCCATGAAGCGCTGCAGCTTCTTGCCAATCGTTTTGCGCGAGAGGCCCAGCGTCTCGGCAATCTCGTCTTGGGTCAGACCGTCGACGTGGCTCATCACCGCGATCGTCAGCGTTTCCTCGTCGAGACCTTCCGTGAGCACTTTGATCTCCTCGAGCACTTGCGTGCGCTTTTCCTGACTTTGCCCTTCGCTCTTCAGCGTCGGTTCATCGTCCAAATTCGTGCGCGGCCCGGCTGTGGTGCGGCGTCTTAGCTTGTCGATGCTCAGGTTGGTCGCAATACGGTACAAAAATGTGAACGGGGAGCTTTTCCCGAGGAAGCGATCGCGACCGCTAAAAAACTGAAAAAACGTCTCCTGCATCAGCTCCCGTGCGTCTTCTGGGCTGCTCACCAGGCGTAAACACCGCTTATAAATCGCATGGCCGTACTGCGCATACAGGGCGGCAATGTCGGATTCGCTCAGCAAAAGAATACCTCGACCGGGGCTAACGCTTCCCTGCGTGAGCCCAACGCACAACGCCTATTCCCAAATTTTGGGGCTGTCACGACTGATTGGCGAAACGCAGCGCACACCCCGAACGTTATGCGCGCATGGAGACACTATGAACACGGCATCCTTAGGCAGATTGTGGCGCGTCACCCTGGTCGCGCTCACGCTCGGCTGCGACCCCGCGGTGGCGGCGGATACAGCAAAGTCGCAGCAGCAACCTCTGAAGATCATCA
>JBIKMD010001114.1:0-2501 GCA_044359465.1 Myxococcota bacterium | reverse complement strand
CTGGACGCGGCAACGTAGGAAGGAACTGCCGCGCATAAGGCGTGAGCGTCTCCATGAAACGTCTTTGCCCTTCGGCAAAAATCACGTCGAAGGCGAGCGACGATTTGCCGCTGCCAGAGGGACCGGTCACCACAGTCAAGGTACCGTGGGGAATCTTGGTCGAGACGTTCTTGAGATTGTGCTCGCGTGCGTGTTCCACGATGATCGCGTGCTCGGCCGGCGCGCGTTTCACGGTCTTTGGCGGCTTCGGTGCGGCCGTCATCGTACGGAGCGCCTCGCCCGTTCGTGTGTTCGCCCGGCTCACTTGATCAGGCGTGCCCTCGGCAACGATTTGGCCGCCACTTGGTCCTGCGCCTGGCCCCACGTCAATCACGTGATCCGCTGCAGCGATGATCGTGAGATCATGCTCCACCACCACCACAGTCGCCCCGTCGTTCACGAGCTGATGTAATGTTTTGATGACATGGACGACGTCTTCGCCGTGCAAACCGGCGCTTGGCTCATCAATACAGAAGAGCGTGCTGTCGGTTTTTTCGCTCAGCGCACGGGCGAGCTTGAGGCGCTGTGCCTCGCCACCAGACAGCGTGCTGAGCGGTTGGCCTAGTGGAAGGTAACCGAGGCCCACGCTACGAACGGGCTCGAGTGCGCGCCGCAGCGCTAGGTCCGGCTCGTCCTTGGAATCAAAACGCTCGAGCGCTTCATCAACCGTGAGCGCAAGCACTTCTGATGCGTCTAGGCCACGGTGTTTGACCGCGAGCACTTCCGGTTTGAAGCGTTTGCCCTGACACACGGGGCATAAAAAGGAGACGTCCGCGAGGAACTGCATTTCGACGGTTTCGTAACCTTCACCGCCGCAGGTCTCACAGCGGCCCGCATCTACGTTGAAGGAGAAGTGACGGGCCTCGAGTTGTTTGCTGCTCGCAAGTGGCTCGTCTGCAAAGCGCTGGCGAAAACGATCCCACGCTTTGGTGTAGGTGGCGGCATTACCACGCGTCGTACGCCCCAGCGGCGATTGATCCACGAGCACTGTGCGTTTGATTGCTTTGAGGTTGCTAATGGCCGCGTGCTCACCAGGTTTCTCGGTGGTCGCTTCGCCAAGGGCGCGGGTGACGGCTCTATAAAGGACATCGTCGACGAGCGTGCTCTTGCCCGAGCCGCTTGGCCCTGTCACGACTGTGAGTGTCTTCAACGGAATGCGCAGGTCTACATTGCGGACGTTGTTGCAGTTGATGCCGCTGACGATCAATGCGTCTCTTGCCACGCGCGGGGTGAGGTTGCGCTCGACACGGCGCGCGAGTGAACGCGCGGTTGGAAGCGCTGGCTGCTTTGCGAGCTCACTAGGTGCACCATCAAACGCGATCGAACCACCGTGTTTCCCAGCGCCGGGGCCGAGCTCAACAATTCGGTCAGCGCTCATGACAATGCCTAGATCGTGCTCGATGCAGAGGACAGTATTGCCGGCGTAAGCTAGCTCACGCATGACGCTCGCAAGCTGAGGCACATCCGTGGCGTGTAGACCTACTGTTGGCTCGTCGAGCACGAACAACGTGCCGGTAAGCGCTGCGCCAAGTGCGGTGGTGAGGCCCGCGCGTTGTGCTTCGCCTCCAGACAGGGTGCGCGCTTGGCGATCCAATGTGAGATAACCTAGGCCCACGCGGTCCAAGTACCCGAGGCGTGAGGTTAACGCTTTTTGTACTAGCGCACCTTGGGGATCACGCGGCTGCAAGCGCGCCACTTCTGCATGCGCCGTGGCAATCGTGAGCGCGTGCCACTCGGAGAGCGACTTCTTGAGCACACGGTAAGCTCGGGCGGTGTCATTGAGCCGAGCACCGCCGCATTTTTCGCACAGTGTGTACTCGCGGTAGCGGGCGAGAAAAACGCGCACGTGCATCTTGTAGGTGCGCGACTCGAGCCACTTGAACCAGAACTTGATCCCCGGAAACTTGCCGCCGTTCCAGTCGCCTTCGCCGTCTAGGATGGCTTGCTGCGTGGCTGCGCCAAGATCTTTCCACGGCACATCCATGGGAATCTTTTTGCGCTTGCAGAAGGTGACGAGCGACTTGCGTTCCCACTCCGCACTCTTACCGGTCCACGCTTTAATCGCGCCTTCTTCTAGCGATTTGGTGTGGTCGGGAATGACTTTGTCCCAATCGATACCAATGACGCGGCCAAACCCTTTGCACGCATCACACGCACCGAGCGGCGAATTGTACGAGAACAAGCGCGCATGGGGCGGTTCGAAACGGCGTGCACAGCTTGGGCAAGCCAGGCCGCGTGCGACTTTGATAGGCGCTTTGCCTTCGACCAAAATCTCGCAGGCGCCGTTGCTCTTTTCCCACGCCTTCTCGATCGCATCTTGCAAGCGTCGCGGCTCTTTTGCGACGAGACGATCGATGACCACGAGCACACGTGCCTTGATCGCCTCGCTCGGTTTGATGCTGTCCAGCTCACGCACCTCGCCGTCAATCGCTAAGCGCACGTAACCATCTTTGAGCAAACGC
>JBIKMD010001113.1:0-2503 GCA_044359465.1 Myxococcota bacterium | reverse complement strand
CCGATCCGGCAATGCGTTGAGGCGCACGCCGGGGCGGGTGGGCCTCGCGTATCATGGTGCAATCGGGGGGAGGTGGGCGCCGAAATCAGCGTAATTGAGAGACAATCTCCGGACACGCTCTAGCTAGCTAGAGCGTGTCCGGAGATTCGCTACGGCGCACGTCTCCCCCAAGTGTCGTCACGGATATCAAGTGCCCACCCACCCCAGGGAGCGCCTGGTCGAGGCCGAGCTGGTAGTCGTAGCCGAGTGGCCATGGCCGGCGTCGGTCTTTGCACCGAGATCGTGTCCCAAACTGTTACAGGGCTCTCGCGCCGGAAGACAACTCCGCTTGCAGCACCGTCGCTAGTTTTCTCTTGGATACGGACATTTGATTCAACTTCCAGCAGCTCGATGAGTATCGCTGAGCGATAGAGTTTCTTTCACTCGCCACATTGATGCTCGACGAGATGCCACGCGGATACACGACGATCGCGGACCAGTTTTCGTCGCGCTTCGATTTCGGTTCCGCTCAAAATGTGGGGGCTTAAACGCGGCTCACAAAGTGAAGATACAGGAAGCGCAGGGTGTGTTGCTTCGTGCCTTGCAGATGCTAACAAAGTTGATTCGAAAACGCTTGGTCGCCTACGGCCACGGCCACTAGGCTACAACTACGAGCTCGGTCGCCGGCCGCGACCACGTTGTCTCGATCCACAACCGCAGCCTGAGCCAGCTCCAGATCCAACGGCTGAGCAGCGAGGCGGGCGCCGAAGCGAACACAATCTCCGGACAAGCATTAACTAGCATCGAGCGTGTCATTGGTGGCGATCCAAGACGCAACACCAAGCGTGAGTGAGTGTTGCGCCGGTGCTCCTTCCCCGGTCGGACCAGTGGGACCACGCGCGCCATCAGCGCCAGTCGCCCCGCGCGCGCCGTCAGCGCCAGTCGCCCCACGCGCGCCATCAGCGCCATTAGCACCTGGCGCACCATCGTCGCCGGCGGGACCTTGCGGTCCTGTCACGCTTGTCGCCGGCGCGCCGCAGTGTAGTAAAAACAATACAAGGCATAGTGTTCTTTTCATGCACCCCAGCCCAGCCGCTTCGGCGACTCCTCGCAGCTCAGGTTGCAAACTCTCGCGAAGTCATGCGTGCCAAGTGTCGCAGATGACCTTGGCTCACGCTCCCGACGCGAGCAGCTCCGCTACGTACGCGTTCGTGAACTTTCCGTTCGGATCGAAGAACGCTTGTACTTTCTTGAATTGACTCACCTGCGCGGCGCTCGCATTGAGCGGATCGCCAATCGGGATCTTTGCCAGATGCTGCTGGCCGCCTAGCGCGCTGAGACGTCGGCGCACAGAGTCTAAGAAGGGGCCTGTGTCCGTTTGTTTACGCAAGGACACAAGATCGATGGTCACACGTTCGTCGTTCCCAACATGGCCAAGCAAGGTGCCCGCGCCCTTACCCACGAAGCGAACAACAAAAGGAACCGTTGGCTGGTAACTTGTCTCTTCGACTGCTGCGCGAATTTCCGCTAGCGCCTGTTGCGTATTGACGAGTGGTACCGAGAACCCCGTCATCACAACCTTCGCAGATCCCAAGGTATAGTGAGTCATCTTTTCACAGGATCCCACGATCGTCGAAGTGGGCTGAGTACTGACAGCTTTCTCTGCGAGCACTTTGCGAAGCTTAGGAATGAGTCTTCCGAGCCCCATCGTCATGGTTGCAAGCGGTCCACCCTTCATTTGTTCGAGCCACAGCGTGAACTTTGATGGCATGTCCTCTGGTTTGTTCGTCCTGTTCCAACGCCTGACGTAGACTTGTTTAGGATACAAGGACCAATACATGTCCACGTGCTCGTTCTCGCGCGCGATCCTGACAGCGTTAGAGAAGGCTGTCGATTCGTCCATCACCTCTCGCACCATCTCTACGTTGTGTCTCGGCTCCGTGCGAAGCGTAAGCGAATAGACGATGCCCAGGGCGCCCATGCCACCACGCATCGCTTTGAGCGTTTCTGGGTCTGTCACATTGTGCAGCAGTCCCTCACTGTCCATGACCTCCATCGAGACTACTTCATCTGCAAAACTGCCGTACTGAAGACTCGTGCCGTGACTCGCCGTTGCAACGGCGCCGGCAACTGTCATCTCCGGGTGGGCGGGCGCAACGCGCAGAGCGAGTCCTTTGGCCGCTAGCGCCTCGTTCAAGTGCTCGATTTCAATGCCACCTTGCACTTTGACGGTTCCTTTTTGGGTATCGACGCCGAGCACCGCATTGAGCTTGGCCATGCGCACCATCACACCCTCCGTAGTCGCAACGGGCGAAAACGAGTGTCCCTTGCCAACGGCGTGAACAACTGTGTTTTCGCGAACGATCGCCTGCAACTCTGAGAGGTCTTTTGGGCTTTGACTGCTCGCTGGGCGCGCCTTGATGTTGCCACCCCAGTTCTTGAAGGTCGCGCGTCCCCACCAGGAAACTTTTGGCTCAGTGGCGGTCGTGACCTGCACAGCGCCGGCGCGTGCGACATCGGCGGT
>JBIKMD010000086.1:0-9025 GCA_044359465.1 Myxococcota bacterium | reverse complement strand
CCATGGTGTCGGACTGAACGAGCCAAGACACTGGCGCCACATGCGAGTACCAAGGCCAACGCGTTTCGTTGCTGTGGCAATCGAAACAAGCCCGCACGGCGAGCGCACGCACCTCTGGCGAAGGCCACGCAGGCTCGGCTGTGATCGGCGGATTCGTGTGGTCACGTCCGTAAGGCACGAGCTGAATCACAACAACAAGCGCGAGCACGCCCAGACTCAATCGAATCAGCCACTTTTTCATGCTGCTATCACTCCTACTTTTCGCTTGTGGATTAACTTGGTGAAATCGAACACGAACACAGGAACAGCGCCGCACGCAAAGGCCGTAGCGAGGGCGAGCACAGGCTCACTCGAAAAGCCAAACAGTGCACGCACCGGGGCAACGAAAAGCACGAGCGCCAAAGCGCCGGCCACCGCAACCAAAACCACCGGGACCGCCGGATTCCAGCGCACCAGTGTTGCATAGAACGGCCGCGAGTTACTGCGGCTCGTCAGCAGGATGGCAATGTTACCACCCAAGATCGCGACAAAGGCACGGGCGCGAAGCGCCGCCTCCGGGAGGCCATTCGCGCGCGCATCGAACGCAACAAAAAGCGCACCTCCCAGCGCAAGTAGACCTTGGCACACACTGAACAACACGCTTCGCAGGCTGAACAGCTTGTCTTTCGCGCTGCGCGGCGCGCGCTTCATGTTGCCCGGTTCCTCCGCTTCGAGCTCAAAGAGCACCGAACACGTGGGGTCGATGATCAATTGCAAGAACGCAACGTGCATTGGCGTGAGGATGACGCCCCACCCAAGTAGCGCCGGCACTATTGCAAGCCCAGCGAGCGGAAGGTGAACGGAAACAATGTAACTCGTCGCTTTGCGAAGATTGTCGAAGATGCGGCGCCCAACACCGATCGCGGCAACAATGGACCCGAACGTGTCATCCACGAGCACCAGCGACGAAGCCTCGCGCGCCACGTCTGTTCCGCGTTTGCCCATGGCAATACCAATGTCTGCGGCCTTCAGCGCCGGCGCGTCGTTGACACCATCGCCCGTCATACCAACGACAGCACCAGACTGTTGCAGTGCTTTGACAATACGGAGCTTATGGGCAGGCACCGCGCGCGCGACGACGCTCGTCTTCGTGAGCGCCATGGCAAGCGCCTCTGGGGTCAGCGCTTCGATCTCTGCGCCAGTGATCACCGCACCGGGATCGAGCCCTGCTTGCAACGCGATTGAGCGTGCGGTCTCTTTGTGATCCCCGGTAATCATCAGTACCTTCACCTGAGCTTGATGACACGCCGAGATGGCGGCTTTCACATCATCGCGCAGCGGATCTTCCAAGCCAACGAGGCCAAGGAACGTGAAGGGAACGTCGTGCGGATGTACCGGCGGCGCGTCAACCGGGTCCGTGCTGCGTGCCACGCCAAGCACCCGCAGCCCAGTAGCAGCAAGCTTGCTAGCGAGCGCCAGCTGCTTTGCGGTTTGCGCCTCATCCAAATGACAAAGATCGCAAACTGCTGACGGAGCGCCTTTGGTCGCAACCACAAGGCGCCCCGAAGGATCGCCGAGCCAGGCATGCGTGACCGCGAGCAGCTCAGGCGTGAGCGGAAACTCTTTAGCAGCCTGCCAATTTGGATGCAGATGTTCGGTGTTCTTCAGCGCGCTGCGACCAAGCGAGAGGAACGCTTTTTCCATGGGATCAAACGGTTCCCGAGGGGAAGCGAGGATGCCGAATTCGACGAGCTGATGCACTGCCTCGGGAAGTGAAGGTGGAGAATCGATGAGGTCGATGTCCAGCTCGGCGGTGACTAAACGCCGCAAGGTCATGCGGTTCTGCGTGAGCGTTCCTGTTTTGTCGGTGCAAAGCACTTGCATGGCGCCGAGTGTTTCGACGGCATTGATGTTGCGTGTGAGCACTTTTTCTTTGGCGATACGCCGGGCACCAAGTGCGAGAAATACAGTCAAAACAACTGGGAACTCCTCCGGCAGCAGAGCCATGGCGAGTGTCACGCCAGAGAGTACGGACGCAAGCCAAGGTGTGCCCGAAAAAGCGCGAATGAGAACGAGACCAAGCGCGAGCAACACGCCAATGATCGCCATCGTCCGAACGACGACTGTCACTTCTTTTTGTAGTCCAGACCGACCACGCTGCTCTTTGGCAAGCGAACCACCAATGCGCCCAATTTCGGTGTGCGCTCCGGTGGCAGTCACTTCAGCGAGCCCGTGCCCTGAGACAACGAGTGTGCCTGAAAACAGCTTGGTTTTTTCGTCCGGTGCTTTGGCAACTGGCACCGACTCTCCTGTGAGCAACGATTCGTCGAGGAGCAGCGTCACCCCCTCACGCAAGATCGCATCGGCGGGCACTCTGTCGCCTTCCCCAAGACGAACGAGATCCCCTGGCACAAGCCCATCCGCAGGCAACACGAGCGCTTTGTCATCTCGCAGCACGAGCGCGTTGGGGCTCGCCAGATCACGCAACGCATCGAGCGCGTGCTCCGTGCGCCCTTCTTGAACGATGGTGATGACAATCACCACGAGCACGAACGCAAGCAGGGTGAGCCCTTCGTGCCAGTCACCAAAAATCAGATACAGCGTGGCGGCGCCAAGCAACATGAGAAACATGGGCTCGCGCACAGCACCAAACACCAACTTCCAGGTGCTGCGGCGTCCGCTTCGAGGTAAAACATTGGGCCCATGCTGCTTGAGACGCTGAGCGGCGTCCTCGCTGGTCAATGGCCGAAGAGGTGTGCTTGACGTCATAGGTTATGCTTGCGCCTCGCGGCGATGAATCACAAGCGCGCGAACCAACTTGGAGAGCTCAATGACCGTGACAGGGAAGAGACCTAGCCCGACGCATAGTGCCCAATCGGACCAACTGAGCGGAGACAAGACAAGTGCGCGTTGCATGAAGGGAATGTAGTGAATGCCCACCTGCAATGCCGCGCTCACACCAATGGTGGCGAGCAGTTTCCAGTTGCTGAAGATCCCAACCTGCCAGAATGTCTTGTTCGGATGACGCGCAGCAAACGAGCGAAAGAGCTCGCCGAAGACGAGCACACAAAATGCAACGTCTTGGGCCTGCGCCACTTCACGCGTACGCAGCATCCACACAAAGGCGCTGAGTGCGACACTCGCCGCCAAGGCACCGCGCCACACAATGGTCCACCACTGCGCGCGCCCTAACATGGGGGCATCAGGGCGCCTTGGCGGCGCACGCATGACATCCGCATCGACGGGATCCGACACCAGCGCCAAGGCAGGTAAACCGTCTGTCACAAGATTGATCCAGAGGAGATGGAGCGGAAGCAGCGGCACAGGTAGGCCAATCGCTGCCGCAACGAACATCAAAGCAAGCTCGCCCGCGTTCCCTGCGAGCAAGTAGACGAGGGTCTTGCGAATGTTTTCGAAGATGCCGCGACCTTCTTTCACCGCGGCGATGATGCTCGCAAAATTGTCGTCGGCGAGGATCATATCGGAAGCTTCACGCGTCACCTCCGTACCTGTTTTGCCCATGGCGATGCCAATCTCTGCAGCAAGCAAAGCCGGCGCGTCGTTGACACCATCACCGGTCATGGCGACGATCGCACCGCGCTGCTGCCAAGCTTTCACAATACGAAGTTTGTCTTCTGCCGTCGCACGCGCATGGACGAAATCTGCAGGACGTTCTTTAGCGCTGAGCAGTCCGAGCTCGCGTGCAATCGCGAGGGCCGTCCCAGCGTGATCGCCAGTGATCATGACTGTGGCGATACCTGCGGCGTGGGCTTCTTTGATGGCGGCGATCGCTTCGGGGCGCGGAGGATCGGCCAAGCCTATGAGGCCAAGCCATTCAAGCTCACGCTCATAGGCTGTCGTTCCGACGGCAACGGCAAGAACACGAAGCCCGCGTTCGACCATGCGGTCGTTCACCGCGCTGAGGTCCGGTGGCACCGAGAGACACAGCTCGCGAACCACCTCGATCGCGCCTTTGAGGTAGAGCACACCATCTGCTCTTTGAACCGACATGCATTTCCGATCGGCGTCGAACGGTGTCTCCGCGACCCTTGGTCTTAGAGTCTCAATCTCCGGCCGGAGAATATTGGCCTCAGCCGCCCGCGCCAGAATGGCAAGTTCCATGGGGTCGCCCACGCCGGTGAGTCCATCACTGCGCAGCTCGGCATCACAACACGCAGCCGCAGCATCGAGCAGGCGCGTTTTATTGGCGCCCCACAACTCACGCACGCGCATGACGCCTGTGGTCAACGTGCCTGTTTTGTCCGTGCAAATGACGGTAGTGCACCCCAAGGTCTCAACGGCATCCATTTTGCGCACCAAGACATGACGCGCCGCCATCCGCCGCACACCGAGCGCGAGCGCCACAGTCACAATCGCAGCCAGACCTTCTGGCACTGCGGCAATGGCGAGCGAGATTGCTGACGCCAGCACTTCCATCCACGGACGGCCGCGCAGCAGTCCCAATCCTGCTACGCCAATGACAATGCCACCGCAGCAGTAGATGAGTGTTTTGCTCACCTTGGCGAGTCGCTTCTGCAAAGGCGTAGCCTGCGCTACCTCCTGCGTGAGCAAGCTTGCGATCTTTCCAAGCTCCGTCTTCATGCCCGTCTGCTGAACAACCGCGCGGCCCGTACCCTTGGCGACAGCGGTCCCAAGAAACATCCAGTCACTGCGTTCCGCCGTGGCCGCACCGGGCTTCGATGGTGCTGTCCCTTTGTTCACGGTCACACTCTCACCCGTGAGTGACGCTTCGTTCGCCAGAAGTGCGTGGGCCTCCGTCAAACGTGCGTCCGCCGCAACGACATCTCCCGCTTCGAAGAGGAGAAGGTCGCCGTCAACAATGTCTTTGGCTGGAACGATTGTGCTGTGTCCGTCTCTCAGCACGCGCGCTTGCGGAGCAGTCATGGCCTGTAGCGCTTCAATGGCGCGTGCAGCACGGAACTCCTGAACAAAGCCAACTGCAGCATTCACAATGACCACAGCCGCGATCACCACAGCATCGAGTGCTTCCCCCACAAGCGCAGACAACGCTGTGGCAACAAGCAGGAGCAGAACGATTGGACTACGAAATTGCTCGAAGACCAGGCGCAACACGCCTGCCTGTTTGCGGCGGGTAATCTCATTGCCGCCGTTTCGCTGCAAACGCGCGGCAGCTTCAGCCGAGCTGAGGCCCGCACTATCGAGTACGATCGCGCCAGAGACGCCTGAAAGAGACACTAAGAACGACTCCTTTGCCGTGTGGCAAAACTGCATTGGGCACACGGCATCGCTGCGCGCAGAGACCTTCAGCGCGTAGTGTTCATGGGCGTTTGCAGCGAAGGATGCGGCAACAACATGACTGAAACCTTAACCAAGCATCAGCCATGCCAAACGTTGCTCATGCGCTCGTCAGAGGCGAGGCCAGGAACGGAAGTGTGCGCAGCGGTGCGTCGTCCAAGTGTTTGAGCGCGGCCATCACATGCAAGCGCGGACCACCGGGCAGCAAGGCTGCGTGCGGGCCAAATGCCTTCTGGCGCAGGGTACGCATCCGCTCGCTGCGCGGATCCAGGTAACTCAAGCCTGACGCGCTGACAGTTCGCGCTTGCATCGCTTGCAGCAAAGTCGCGAGCGCAGCGGGCTGGTCTGCAAAGTAGTGCCCCCACCAAAGCATTGAGCGTTTGTGAACCGCAAAACTTTGACTCAAGCGGCTCAGGAGCGGGCTCGCACGCATGAGAAGTGCGCCTGAGGCACCATCCATTGCGACGATGTCGAGTACTTTGCGGCTCATCTGTGCGCCCGCAACAATCGCTCCGCGCTCACGTAGAACGACGTACTCGCCTTCCACCTGCGCCTCGTCGAAGTCACCGTGTACATGCCCCTGCCAATACGCGCGGAGCTTTTCTGCAAGCTCTGGTGCATCCGCTCGCGTGGCAACGCATACGCGCGCGTCGT
Organism: Myxococcota bacterium; assembly: GCA_044359465.1. Taxonomy (GTDB): domain Bacteria; phylum Myxococcota; class JADLHZ01; order JADLHZ01; family JADLHZ01; genus JADLHZ01. The sequence continues at coordinate 3,115 of JBIKMD010000086.1, read as the reverse complement.
CTTTGGGTCGAAACCAACCCACCGCCGTTGGCACTAAGTCGAACAAACGCTCGTACCCGTTACGCCGCGCGACGCTAAGCGAGCGCGTATTGAGCGAGTCAATGTAACCGTAGATGAAAGATGGTCCCTGCGTCACATCGAAGATGGTTTCGCGTGCCGCCGCGCTGAGCGCACGCCCCACGCCCGCATTGCCGAGCGCCGGGTCCACTACGAGCAACGATCGGTAGTAGGACGCAATTGTCTGCCCGCCTGCGTGCAGTGTCATGGGAACGATGGCGTACATGCCGGCAACCTGCTGACCAACCGACGCTTCGAAGTAACGCGCGCTGCGCAGTCGCTCGATATCCTGTGCAGCCTCCGGCGTCACATAGCGGGTGCCATCCGTTCCCCACACAATGGACTGCAAAATCTCGAGGCTACGCTTGGAAGGCGTTTTTACTTCGGTCACGGAGAGGTGCATCGGTGCACGGAGTACCCACCCCGCGTACTTTGAGGCAATGCCCCCGAACCCTTTAGGTGCATGGAAGGACCAGTTGGTCGTTCGTTTGGACGTGACCACGACTGGCAGCACCAGACTGGTCGACTTTCGCTCCTTGGTTCCCACTGGCTTTGCGCTCGAGAAAGACCCAAGCCCTGCGACCGTCTGCGTGGCCTCTTTCCGAAACAGCTCTGTTTTGAACAGATCAAGATCTCTCAGGACGCGCCGTTCAGTATCGAGCGCTTGGTCGTCGCAGACCAAGCATCAGGAAAGGGCAAGCACTTTTCCGGCTTATGGAACGTGTCCAACTCCAACGCGTCGAACGACTTCTCTGCCGTGACTTTATCAGTTGGGGAAGTAGTGAAGATCTCGAGCAACGAGCCACCTGTCGATACGCCACCGCTAGAGCCCACGCCGAACGAAGTGCTTCCCATCACGACCGCTTCACCAGCTGCGCCGATGGTAGCCTCCGAATCGCAAGCCACAGACGCCATATCCGCAGCCAACGTGGCTGCTGAGACACCTGCTCAAGACGAAACCGAAACGCCACAAACGCGTCCCACGCGTGCTACTGGCTGCGCTCAGGCTGAGAGCGGAAATGCGCTCCCTGCCCTCTTTGCACTACTCTTGATTTTGATGCTGCGGCGAAAGACGTGCCGCTGATTGAAGTCGCCCCGGCTAACGGGCTGCGCGAGCGCTCTCTACTTCAGTCCGTCGCTGGCCGCATCACTGCCCGAGCCTTCGCCCAGGTGACCAGCGCGGGTTTCTCCGGCCCAATCGGACGCCAAGGTTTGTCAATCCAGCGCAGGTAAGCAAGCATGGGGTACAAAAACATCGACGCGGGCCTTGAGCGCCCCGTTCGCTGTTCGCGCGCGAGCTCTTGCTCTGCCATGGGCACCCAAGGGTCAATTTTCCGCGAGCGCACTTGTTTGAGACGAGCGTCGAATGGCGGCATCAGTTTTTCCAAATCACCCATCACCATGGGAATCGCTCGGCAGTTCTGCGCGCCATAATCCTCGAGCATTTGGCAGGCCCACTCAGCATGACCACCGTTAGAAGCAACGGCGATGCGAGAAAGCCCAAGGAGCTTCGCGATCTGAAAACCGTTCCATACGTTCTCATCCGTATGGAGCGCATTGGGCTCGAGCAGAATGCGCTCCGCCGGAACACCGAGCACGACCATCGCCTCAGCGATCGCTTCTGCTTCGACGTAGGGTGTATGCACCGAGCCGCCGGAAGTAATGAAGTATCTCGCCTGACCACGCTGCCAAATGAGCGCAGCGAGCCCAGCGCGGCCGAGCTGACAACGCGAGAGGCTCCCGTCGTCGTTGTTCGGGCACCCGAGCACGATCACGGCGTCGAACGGCTGCGCGGGTGCTTCATTGAGCAAGAAACGAGAAGGGGCGCACGCAACCAAAAAAAGAAGAAGACATCGCACCAGCATAGCCTACACGCACAAGCGTTCGATTTCAGCTCGGACGCGTCTGATCATGTCATCACGATCATCACTAGGCGCAATGGGCGCGCCAAAACGAACCGTAATGGTGACGCCGCGCTGCACTTCGGCGGCTTTTGCCGGAAGGATGTCGCGCGCTCCGGCAATCCCAACGGGCAGAATGCGAAGCCCGGTCTCTTGAGACAGCACGAAGCCGCCTTTTTTGAACGGCAACAAATCACCCGTCAAAGAGCGAGTGCCTTCTGGTGCAATCCAAACTGAAATGCCGCGGCCGAGGATGATTTTTGCCCGTTGAAGAGAGGCAATGGCGCGCGCCCGGTTCTTGCGGTCTACCTCGATGAATCCCGAGGCGCGCATGGCCTGCCCCCAAATGGGAACTCTGAACAGCTCGGTCTTCGTCACCATTCGCAAGCTTCGAGGAAAGGCGTACATCAGCGCCGGGATGTCGTAGAGCGACTGGTGGTTCGACATCAAAATGTACGACTCGTTCGGCTGAATGTTGTGCAAGCCCTCAGCGACGACCGGAGAATCGATTTGCGAAAACAAGCGGCGGGACCAACGCTTCAGACGTGCGTCGCTCTTCTCCACCGTGACGCGCCCCAAAAAGGCGTCGACGACCGTTGGGGCAGAGATGGCGAGTGTTTCCAACATCGCACGTAGAGCGAGCATTTTTCCGCGCATGACGAGCCTTAGGCCTAACACGCCTTTGCCTGATGATGCATGCGTTGGTTGCGAATGGGCGCGACTCAGGGCATTCTCACTAAGGTCGAAATCATCGATTTTGTATTTAAACCCGGTTTCCCGAGGACGCGGTGCATTCAAACGGTCCCCATCAAGCGAGCAGCCAAGCGGTCGGTTTTGCGTCCTGCATCACGGTGCTGAGGCAGATGTGCGACAAGCACACATACCTAGCCTTTCTCGCCGCGCTCGATCCCGAAACGCGGGCCATTGTAGAAGCGCCTCCAGACGCTGACACCTGGCTTCCCCTCACCCACTGGATGCGTTTTTTGGAGACCGCCCACCTCATTGCTTTTAGCGGAAGCGACGACAAAATTACCGAGCTCAGCGAGCTAGGCATGATGCCGGATATGCAAAGGATTCAGACGCGCGCCATGCGCTTCACCTCGCCGCAATTCGTGATCACGCGCGCGGCCAAGCTGTGGCAATCCTTCTGCCGAAAC
>JBIKMD010001112.1:0-2506 GCA_044359465.1 Myxococcota bacterium | reverse complement strand
GCCTGCGCACGTCGATGCCTTCAACGAGCTCCATGGCAATATAGAACATGCCGTCCTGCGACTTGAAGTCGAAGACCTGCACGATGTTTGGATGGTTGAGCTTCGCAGCGACGATGGCTTCGTCTTGAAACATGCGAAGAAACGCTTCGTCATCTGTGTACTGCGGCAGAATGCGTTTGATGATGACGTCTTTTTCGAAACCCGCTTCGCTGCGCCTGCGCGCACGAAAGATCTCAGCCATGCCGCCCATCGCTACGCGGTTGAGAATATCGTAGTCACCTAAGCGTTCCATCACGCCATGAGAGCTTAGCGCTGTTGCAATCACCCCGCTCCTTTGTCATTTCGTGGGTGTGCACTTTGTTTTGCTCGTGTTCTTGCTGCCCTCTGCCGACGCGTTTCGAATCGTGCCGAGAGAGCGCACGAGCGCCTGCGCGGAGCACGCGGTCCAATCAGCGAGGCTCACGAGTGAGACACTGCTCCGCTACGGTGCGGCCGTTCGTCTGAGCCGCTCGCTCGACGACAAGTCGCGAGCGGAAGCAGCGCGCTTGCTCACCCAGCTCGCCAAAGACGCGCCATGGTTTGCGCAAGCGCACTATGGTTTGGGCCATGCGCACGCCGCACGCGAGGCTTTGATTCCGGCGTATCTAGCGTTCAAGCATTATCTCCAGTTCGACGTGCATCCGAACGACCGAGACGACGTGCGCACCTCGCTCGCGACGCTCGAGAGCAAAGAACCCCTGCTCGCGACTTACGCCAAAGGCGAGCGTGCTGCGATCGACGGTAAATGGCCCGATGCCGCACGCCTCGCTCAGGAAGTGGTTGCAGCGAAACCGAGCTTCTCACTTGCGCACCGCTTGCTCGCGGCGTCCTACGCCGCCACCGGCCGCGCCGAGCAAGCGATTGCGTCGTACGAGGCGTACCTCGATCTCGACGAGCTTGCCGTGGACCGGGATGTTGTTCGGCGGATCATTGCGGATACCAAAGCAGCACTAAGAGAGCGCGCCGCCCACGCTCAACGACCGTAATCAAGTCCCATTGTCGCTTAAAGTACGTCGCAATCAGCATTTCCCGCGACATTCGCCATTTTATTGTCGCTAATCATGTGTTAGATGCCTGAACCGTTTTACAGCTTTTTCCACTTTGACACGGATTGCAATTATGAACTCACGGCCTCTCTCGCAAGTTGACTCGCGGGCGAACAAAGTTCGAGCTGCCGATCTGGTTCTGCAGATTCTCGCAGACGCTGGTATCGACACGGTGTTCGGTCTTCCAGGTGGAACAATCGCCCCCATTTTTGACGCGTTCATCGACAACAAAGACATGAAGTTGATCGTTAGCGCGCACGAAAACACGGCGGTATTCGCCGCGTGTGGCTACGCGGCGCTCACGGGAAAGCCTGGCGTGGTCCTCGTCACGTCTGGCCCTGGGATCTTGAACGCGATGACGGGCATCGCTAGCGCCTTCAACGACGGGATTCCGCTCATTGTTTTGGTTGGCGAAGTGGCGACGACCAATCTCGGGCGCAAAGCGCTCCAAGAAGGGAGTCAGCACGGTCTCGACATTCTTTCCATGTTGTCGCCGATCACCAAGATGGCTGAGATGATCGGGCAGCCGAGAATGATTGCGCCCCTCCTCACCAGAGCGCTGAGTATTGCTAGTAGTGGATGCAAGGGGCCGGTGCTCCTTCAACTTCCCATCGACGTGCTTCGCGCTGGCGCAGATCCGGTTTATCTTTCTGCAGCGCCGAGGGTAGAGTTCGGCCTCGATCTAGTTGCTGTGCGCGAGGTCGCCCAAATTCTCGAGAACTCGCGAAGACCGCTGATTTTCGCAGGCGCGGGGTGTCGTTCGACCCACGCCACCGCAGCGCTTGTGCGTTTGGCGGAGAAACTGCAATGCCCGGTTGTGACCACGCCAAAGGGCAAAGGTGTGTTCCCAGAGTCACATCCGCTCGCTCTAGGGGTTATAGGCACCGGTGGGCATCCTTCAGCCCACTCATACCTGCAGGGTGGAATAGATGATCTATTGGCAGTGGGAACCAGTCTAGGTGAGCTCGCGACAGATGGTTGGAGCGCGCTTTTGGAAGCAAGCAATAGCTTCATGCAGATCGACATCGAGACTCGGAATATTGGGCGCAACTATCGAGTGAGTCATGCGCTCATCGGGCATGCGGGAACCGTGCTCGATCAAGTCAACCATGCGATCATCGAGCGTCCGCGCGCCATGCGCGAGTTTGGAGTTCGCACTGACCCCGCGAACGAATTGCCAGAGAGCCAAACAATTACAGCACCGGTGATCTTGAGAACGCTGCAAGACCTTCTTCCGGAAAAAACGACATACTGCGCCGACATTGGAGAGCATCTTCTTTTCGCTACGCACTTTCTCGCGATCGACAATCACGAACATTTTTTCGTGATGAGCGGCCTCGGTTCCATGGGATCCGGCTTCGGGGCAGCGTTTGGTGTGGCAAGCCAAGGAAAACGCACCGTTGCGATCTGCGGGGATGGCG
>JBIKMD010001111.1:0-2507 GCA_044359465.1 Myxococcota bacterium | reverse complement strand
CCTTGGAACTTGCGATAGCCAAGCACCCAACCACCGCCATGCACATAGATGATTGCGGGGGACTTCACTGCAGGCTCGTCTTGCGGCGTGAACACATCGAGCTTCAGATTGTGCTCAGCGTCGAAGATGATGTTCGGCATGATTTTGACGCCAGGCCCAGAGATGACGAGCGGCCACAAGTGACGCCAGGGCTCTTCATAGGGAGCGTCATCCGCTATCGCCTGCCAATAATGCCGCGCAAGAAGCGCAGCCGAGCTCAAGACCATCGCGACGCAAGCAAACACGGCGCCATGCTGGAGCTCGGCGAAGGCCTTGGGGACCGCGTAGGCCAAGGTCAGTAGCTGCGCCGCAAGCGCAAGAGGAACAAACTCGGCGACGGGCAAGGTCGCAAAAAAAGTCACGGCTGCGGCAAGCATGAAGCGGCGCGGAGGGCGCACCGTCAGGAGCGCGAGCGTCATACTGAGGAGGGCGAGCCAAACGAGCAACACAGGCGGAGTATAACCACAGGAACATGCATAGAGGCTACAAGTCGGCAGACTCCATACAAGATCACGCGTCGCGCTCGAACGAAGAGAGATTCGTGCTGCACAATCTCCAGATTATCGGCTATCGCTGACCGCTTCGACGTTGACTCGTTTTTCGGGCAACAGCATGCCGTCCTGCTACGATCTGGAGATGGCCGGAAGGTTGTATGGACTTCGCTGTTGGCTAGTCGTGGCAGTCACTCAGACACTCATCGCCTGCTCGCCGCAACTCACAATAGACGAAAGTACCTTCGTGAGCTGCGACGAAGCACAACCCGAATGCCCCACGAACATGAAATGCAATGTCACGCTCGGTCGCTGCTTGTCCGTGACACAAACAGACGACCAAGTGCCCTACATTGTGCCGGGTTCGCAAACGTTTTCGCGAGAGATTGCCGCTGCCGGTCAAACCGTGAACGTTGCGTTCGATGTGAGCGAGCCGCTCGCCTTTCCGCCTGCTGTTCACTTTGGTTCGCCATCTGGAGCTTTGCTCGAGCTCGTCAGCGTGACTGACACGCGCTACGTCTATGCGTACAATGTGACGCCTGCTGACGGAGAGAGCACACACTCCATTTTGGCAGATCTAGTTGACGCGGCCGGTAACCAATCCGCTGCGCAACTCGTCGGGTCGTTTCGCACAGACCTTTCGCCACCAACGCCAGCGGTACGCTTGCTGTCGCCGCGCCTCACACGATTGGGTCAAACTCTGACTGTGGTGGTGGAGCTGAACGAGGAGCTCCTGGAGTCTCCCAAAGTCGAAGCGGGAGCGATGGTCTTTTCTGAGGTGGCACGCGTCGGTAGAGCCTACACCTTCGAGCACATGGCGACGGTGGAGGATGCGGAGGGGCCGCATGACCTCACGGTCGCCACAACGGACTTGGCAGGAAACACCGCAGCCGCGACGAGCGCTCAGCTCTTCGAGTTGGACTTCACGAAACCAACGGTTCCCTCGCTAGCAAGCGTCAGCACACCGTTCGTGAGAGCGGCACAGAACACCACCTTCTCTTTTGTCGTAAGCGAAGCGCTGGCCGACGACCCGCTGGTTGAATTACGGCTCGGCGCTGCGGTGATCTCTGCAGCCCGAGTGAGCCGCGTCGGTCTCGAATACACGTACACGCAAAAACTAGACGGTGAACCCGAGGGCGTTTGGAGCATTTGGATTGCGAGCGCTTCTGACGTGGCGGGCAACGCAATGGACGAAACCCAGCTCGGAGCATTCACCTTCGATCGCACTGCGCCCGCTGTAGCAGGTTTGGTCGCGAGCCCTGCCCTGCTGAGCCTCGTCCCCTGCCGAGATCTCACGTCGATTCAGTTTTCGCTGAGCGAAGCACCCACGCTCGGGCTCAGCGTCAGTGTGGCGGGGCGCCCAGCAGCTTGTACCAACACTGGGGCCGTCTTTGCTTGCGCCTACCAAGCAACGGCCGCAGATGCCGAGGGCGTGGCCAATATTGCGGTGACCGCGCTCGATGCGTCCGGCAACATTGGCTTTGCATCTAGCCTAGTGCAGTTCGATTTTACCAAGCCTCAGCTAGTCGCCGGATCCGTGAATCCAGCACGCGCCAAATTGAATGACGCAGTGCTTCTCAACATCGCGACGTCGGAAATCTTGAGCCAGCCGCCGTCGCTCAGCGTGTCTGGCGCCGATGCTCCGACGTTTCAGTTCTCCTCAGGAACGAGCTACGTCTTCACGCACACCGCCGTCCAAGGCGCTGGCAGCGGGTCCTATGCGGTACAAGCAACCCTACAGGACTTGGCCGGAAATCAGTCCGATCCGATCAACGTGGCATCGGGCGAGCTCGATGTCACCGTTCCGGTCATACAGAACGTGACTACAGACAGCGCCATCTACAGTCGTGTCAGCGGCCACAACACCGTGACCGTCGACTTCGATTTGTCCGAGTCCCTGGACGCCGCACCGGCCGATCTCGCTGTGGTGATTGAAGGACGCAGGGCTGTCTGCGATCCGTACGATGCAGGTCACTA
>JBIKMD010001109.1:0-2508 GCA_044359465.1 Myxococcota bacterium | reverse complement strand
CGGCTACAGCCCTGGCGATGCCATGCCGTTCATCACCGCCCCGCACACCTTTGATCGCACCTACGATCCGACAAAAGGCCCGGGCGCGGACAACAACCAGCTGCTCTCTGCTGCGACGACCCTGTTCTATGTAAACAATTTCCTACACGACTGGTTCTATGATGCTGGCTTCCAAGAGAAGGACGGCAACGCGCAAGTCCTCAACTTCGACCGAGGCGGCAAAGAGAACGACGCCATCAAAGCCGAAGCCAACGACTTTAGCGGCACCAGCAACGCCAACATGTCCACTCCGTCAGACGGCGAATCGCCGGTCATGCAGATGTACGCATTCAACGGGCTCGTAAAGCTGACCCTCGCGCTTACGCCCAGCGAGCTCACGGTTGCGCAAAGCGCCGGCGGCGGTTTTGGCCCCAAAGATTTCGATGTGTCGGCCGAACTCGTGCTCGCCGAAGATGACACCGATCCAAAAACCGACGCCTGCACGCCGCTCGTCAATGGCGCAGCGATCGCTGGAAAAATCGCAGTCATCGATCGCGGTTCCTGCGCCTTCGTCGACAAGGTCCAAAAAGCGCAAGATGCGGGCGCCATCGCCGTCCTCATCGTCAGCAACGCGAACGGCGTTGGCGCCATGGGTGGCACCTCGACCACCATCACCATCCCGTCGGTACTGATCGACCAAGCGAGTGGCGAAGCGATCAAAGCCCAGCTGGCGACGGGAAGCGTCACACTGCACATGAACAAACCCAAACCGCTCGACCGCGCCGGCACGCTCGACATCATGATTGTGGCCCACGAATGGGGACACTACCTGTCGAACCGTCTCATCGGCGACGCAAACGGGCTTGTCGACCCTATCCAGCGCGGCATGGGCGAAGGCTGGGCAGATTTCACCGCGCTCCTCCTCACCGTTCGCGAGAACGATCTGCAAGTGGCCACCAACGCGAATTGGGCCGGCGCCTACGCGCTCGCACAATACTCCTCCACGGGCGCAGGCAACAACGGGTACTACTACGGCATCCGCCGCGCGCCCTATTCTACCGATTTTGCGATCAATCCCCTGACCTACCGCCACGTTGCCGACGGCGTTGCGCTTCCTGAGCTCGTCGCCCCACGTGGGTTTGGCTTTGGTGCAGATGGCGCCTATAACGCGGAAGTGCACAGCGTTGGCGAAGTCTGGGCCAACATGCTGTGGAACTGCTACGCCGCGCTGCTCAACGATCAATCACGCGCGCTCACCTTCGACGAAAAACGCGAGCGTATGAAGAAGTACCTCGTCGCGTCGCTCAAGCTCACCCCTGCCCGCGCCACGATGATCGAAGCGAAGGACGCCGTGCTCGCCGCAGCCCTAGCGACCGATCGCAAAGACTACGACTTGTTTGCCGAGGTGTTCGCCAAACGTGGTCTTGGCCTTCGCGCCATTGCGGCGCCGCGTGATTCGGAAACCCACGAAGGCACACGCGAAAGCATGCTCATGGGACCCGATCTGGCCGTGACCTCGATTGACCTGCGCGAAACCACTGCACGTTGCCAACCAGACGGCATCGTGAGCGATGGCGACGGCGCCTTGCTTACAGTCACATTCAAGAACTCAGGAACCACCCTGATGCCCGCCGGCGCAACGGCCATTCTGACCTCGACCACCCCAGGCGTCGTCATCACGGGGGGAGGCTTATTCACGCTGCCAGCGCTTGATCTCTTTGAAAGCACGACGGTCTCGGCGCCTCTGCAAGTCACCGCCTTGAACGGCATCACGCGCTTTGATCTAGAGGCCATCGTCACATCGCCAGCGTTCGTTTTGCCAGCGGTCGTCGGCAAGCACTCCGTGCTCGGCAACTTCGCTGTAGACCTGGCAAAGCTCACCACCGAAGACGTCGAAAGTCCTGTCACTGCGTGGCGCCTTGTGCACAACGAAGCCCTTGCAAAAGCGGACTGGGAACGTACAGCCGAGGATGTGGAGCACCACTACTGGCGTGGGGCAAGCCAGCCACAACCGGCGGATCTGTATCTGGTTTCGCCCATGCTCAATGTGTCAGCCACGGACGACTTCGTCGTCACCTTCAAACACCGCTACAGCTTTGAGTGGGCTGACAAAACTCCGCCGAGGAGACCGGAAGCGGAGTACTTCGACGGCGGCGTCATTGAAGCCTCGACCGATGGTCTGTTTTGGACCGACGTTGGCGCCAGCGCGACGCCAACCTACAACGCGAAGATCGTCAGCGAAGGTAAGAGCCCACTGCTTGGCCGAGCCGCCTACAGTGCTGACAGCGCGGGCTACCCTGCCTGGGAAACGGTCACCTTGAACCTAGCCAAGACCTACGCCGGCCAGAATGTGCTCATTCGTTTCCGCTCGGCTTCCGATGACGCATCCACCTTCGTAGGCTGGGATATCGACGATCTCGAGGTCAAAGGCATCACCAACAAGCCATTCAATCAGCTAGTAGTAGCACCATCCGCTTGCCCGTGAGCCTGAACTGCGCGACAGTCACCCTCAATGGGTGTGCCAGCACT
>JBIKMD010001110.1:0-2508 GCA_044359465.1 Myxococcota bacterium | reverse complement strand
CCGCCGAAAGCAAAGGGCTCACGCGGCACGGGTACGCCAATGTTCACGCCGCACATGCCGGCTTCAAAACGCTCGATCGCATAACGCGCGACGCCGCCCGATTGCGTGAAGATACTCGCGGCATTGCCGTAGGGGTTCTTGTTCTCGATGGCGATCGCTTGGTCCACGGTTCCCACACGCACGATGCTGAGGACGGGTCCAAAGATCTCTTCACACGCTGCGGGCCACTCGGGCTTCATGTTGTCCAGAATCGTTGGGCCAATCCAATAGCCATTCGCACCCGCTACCTTGGCGCCGCGCCCATCCACGAGCACTTTGGCGCCCATTTTTTCGGCGTTGTCTATGTAGGCCACAATCCGCTCGTAGCTCTCTTTGTTGATGATGGGGCCCATGTCTTCGCCGAGGCGAATCTTCTTGGCCTCAGCAACCGTGCGTTCCAAGATGTGATCGATCTTGCCCACCCCAAGCACGACGCTCGCGGCCATGCAGCGTTGGCCCGCGCAGCCATAGGCGGAAGCAGAAATGGTGGTGCCCGTGAGCTCGAGATCGGCGTCTGGTGCGACGACGATGTGGTTCTTGGCGCCGCCGAGGCAGAGCATACGTTTGCCGGTTTTGGCGCCGCGCTCGTAGAGTAGCTTCGCCACTTTGGTCGAACCAACAAAGCCCACGGCCTTGATGTCTGGATGATCGACGATGGCTTCCACCACGGCGCGTGTGCCGTTGACGATGTTGAACACGCCGTCAGGAAGGCCGGCTTCTTTGAGGAGCAGGGCGAGCTTCATGGCGCCAAACGGAACTTGTTCACTCGGTTTTAGGATGAACGCGTTACCGGCGAGAACCACCTGCGGAAGCATCCACAGTGGGACCATGACGGGAAAATTGAAGGGCACGATACCGGCGCACACACCGAGAGGTTCCCAAGTGGTTTCGCAGTTGATGCCACGGCTCACGTCGAGCTGCTGGCCGCTTACCATATTGGCCAGAGAACAGCCCATCTCGACGCATTCGATGCCCTTGAGCACGTCTCCTTTGGCTTCTGAATACACTTTGCCGTTCTCATGGCTGACGAGCCACGTGAGCTCTTCCAGGTCACGCTCCATGAGCGTTTTCAGTTTATACAGCACTTGCGATCGCTCTTTGACGGGTACGAGACGCCACTGAGCAAACGCGTTCTTGGCGGCCGCTACAGCCGTTTCAACGTCCGAGGCTCCGCTCACCACGACGTGACCCATGGTCTTGTTGTGACGTGGATTGCTCACGGGGAGCGTCTCTCCGCTCATGGCGTCGTGGAAGGCACCCGAAATCCAATTCTTGGCTGTGGTGTAGTCAGTGAAATCGTAGTTGCGCGCCGAGAAGTGGAGCGGGTGGTGTGCCGTCTTGCTGCTGTTTTCGCTGGTTGTCTGCATAGGTCTCCCGAAGGGCGAGGTTCTAAACACACGCAATTCACTAGCGCAAGCAATCAGTTGGCAAGCTTTGCCGGCGAACTAGGCAAGCTGGCTTGTCAGCCAGGACCAGCGCAAAAAGCGACCGAAAAAGAATTACCTATGAGAAAACAACCGAGACAAAGCCGCGCGATTGAAACCAAGAAAGCCTGCGTGACTGCTGCTGAGATGTTGTTGCCAACCCGCGGTCCGTTGGCGCTGACGCCCACCGAAGTAGCGCGTCGGGCGGGCGTGAGCCCAGGGTCGTTCTATCAGTATTTTCCCAGCAAGCAGGCTTTGCTTGCAGAGCTCGCCGAGCAGTGGATGCAGCGTCATTTAGAGGACCTGACGACCTGCCTACCGCTTTTGAACAACGCCGATGGTGCTTCGTCGTTCGTACACGCCCTCCGCGAACGTTTTGCGGCGCGCCCCAACATGCATCACGTGCTCATGACGAGTGTTGTCTCAATCGACGACAACGTTGGTATCAACGCCATGCGCGATCGTACGATTGCGGTACTTGCGGAAGCAATAGGTGAATCTGGAGCAACCATGGCGCCCGTGCTCATGCACCAGCTCGACAGTACGCTCACGGCGCTGTGTCTTGGCCTAATCCCTCCTGCGGCAGAACACACTGCGCTGCGCATGCTGGTTCGCTCCGTGGGCGACGCAGTGGCTCCTCACTGAGGCTTTCGCGCACCTTCCTGCTCGCTCACGTTGGCTCTGCCAGAATTCGCCCATCACTGCCTCACCAATGCGCCGGCCCGTTGATTTATGGTTCTCAGCGGAGGAATGGGGCCCGCAGTGAGCACCAAGAAGAAAAAGAAAACCGCCGTGTCGTCCGCGAAGAAAAAAGCGCCGGCGAAGAAAACGCTAAAAAAGCCTGCCGTTAAAAAGGCTGCCGTCCGAAAAACCACCGCCAAAAAAACTGCAGTCAAAAAGGCCACGCCCAAAAAGACCGCAAGCAAAAAAACGGTGACCAAGAAGGTCATCGCTAAGCGTGAGTCACCAAAAAAGGCACCCTCAAGCAGAGCTACGTCGAAAAACAGCCCCTCGCCAAAAGCGAAAGTGAAGCCTAAGGCGCCGG
>JBIKMD010001108.1:0-2509 GCA_044359465.1 Myxococcota bacterium | reverse complement strand
TGTAAACGGCAAAGAGCTTCTCGTCGTTCGCTCAGGTTACGTTGTGAACATGACGCTTGGCTTGCCACCCGAGTACGTGCAGCTCGAGCTGTCCATGTTGCTCGCGAGCTGTTTGCAGGCCGTCAACGAAACCGAGCCAGGTCTGGTCGACGTAGACCCCAACACGCAGAAGCTGCTGCAATCGCGTGCGCGTACACACCTGAAACGCATAGGGCACGCGCTAGAGCAGCCCGATTTTCGCTCGCTTCCGATCTGGCAGCTCGCATGAAACGTTTTGGAGCACTTGCGCGCGAAGGGAGGCTTGGGACGGCGCGTGTCATCGCAGACAGGCGACATCTTTTTGATCGCGGTGACCCCGCGAACGACGCGTACTTCTTAGAACATGGTGCGCTCGAGATCGTGCAAAGCAACGAGTGTGGCCGTGAGATTGTGGTGAAAATTTTGGTCGGGCCCACCACCTTTGGAACCATCGAAGTGATGGGAAAAGAATCCCACTACTTGGAAAGCGTTCGTGCACTCGGCAGCGCGCGAGTGCACAAGATGGATTGCGCAGCATTTTTGGCGCTCCTCGGTCGTGATCCACAAGCGTTATTGGAGCTCACTACCGATGTAAGCCGCGCGTTTTGTGTGGCCGCGCGTTTCGAAGCCGGGCGCTTGTTCGAAGCAGACGTGCTGCTCGCGAATCTGCTCATCGCCTACGGAGACGTTTTTGGTGTGCGCAGCGACCAAGGTCTCGAGCTGCGCATCAAGCGAAGTCAGACAGAGCTCGCCCAAGCCATTGGCGCCAGCGAACGGCAAGTGAACCGTCTCATCAGCGATTGGCGGCAGTGCAAGAAGCTCGACAAGCGAGCAGCGAAATACATTTTGCGTGACGAGCGCTACTTCGCAGACCAAGCCGCACCACTGCGCAGCTCGCTCATCCATCGAGCCGCCTAGCGACGCCGCCTTGCTACTTGCGCAGGTACCAATACCGCTGTGATCCGGAGCGGCTCACCCCATTAAGGCATGGAGAGCTCTTCACAGAAGCGCGCGTAGGGACGCACTCGCACCTTGCCTTTGTCGAAAGACGCTTTGCCCAAGTGGACTTGATAGAACACAGGGATCGGCGTGCGCTCCGCAAAGTAATTGAGTGGTGGTCCAATTTGCTTTTCGCCGCTCTTACACTCCACGGCAAACAGGGGCTTGCGGTCTTTGAGCACCACGAAATCTACTTCGCGTTTATCTGTGTCACGCAAGTAGCGTAGCTCCATACGATAGCCGTGTAGATCTTCTTCCTGATGACAGTATTTGAGCAACTGGTTCGCTGTCATGTTCTCGAAGCGCGGGCCTCGCTCCTCGATCGCTGACCAGTCCCACAGATAAAGTTTCTGTTCTTTCTTCACCGCTCGAATGCGTGGTGCGCCGTAAGGCGCAATGCGGAAGCAGACGTATAAGTTCTCCAAAATGGTGATCCAGCGAACAACTGTCTTGTGATCGACCTCCAAGTCTTCGCGCAGCGACTTGATAGAAAGCGGAGAACCTACGCGCGAAGGTAAGAGGTCAACGAGCATCTCGACGAGTGAAATGTCTTTGACCTGCTCGAGATCGCGAAGGTCTTCGCGGACGACTCGCGAAAGACGCTGCCGCTGCCACAAGCGATGATGTGTTTCGTCTCCTTTGAAGAGAGGCTCAGGGAAGCCCCCAAAGCGGAGGAGCTGCTCTAAATCGGCAGGCGTTGGCTTTGGGTTGTATTCGAGCAAAGAGAACGGATGGAGTCGCAGGAAGTGGTAGCGACCCTGTAGTGAGTCACCGCCCTTGCGGTAATGGTCGAGCCGCGCGGATCCTGTCACCAGGAAACGAACTCGGGACTTATTCGTATCGTAGAGTCCTTTGACCAGGTTACGCCAACGCGCGTACTTGTGAATTTCATCGAGTATCACGAGGCGCTGACCGCTGGGCAATTCGCCCTGCCGCAGTGGGGCAGGCACGGAAGGATTGTCCCAGTTGAGGTACGCCGGGTGCGTTTCATCCGCGTTCTCGCCGAGCAGCCGGAGGGCGAGCGTTGTTTTCCCGACTTGGCGAGGGCCCGCCAGAAACACCATTTTCTCTTTGAGTAGAGTCGCGATGTCTGGCTGCAAGTAGCGATCCATGGAATGGAGCATAGTCCATTTTACTCATTAGTAAAGTAGACTGTGGTCCACTGTGGGGCAGGCACGATGCACGGGAGTAGCACAGCGCTCAGCACTGGGCTTTTCGCCGAGCTTCGTTTTGGCGAGCGCAGACCAAGCCGCACCACTGCGCAGCTCGCTCATCCATCGAGCCGCTTAGTCCTGCTGGCAGTACTTGCTCGCGCCGTTGTTGATCGCTTCGCACTTCCAAAACGACGGGCAGTCAGAGAAGCTGTCGCATTCGATGCTGCAGTATCCAACGATGTCGTCCGAGCCCGATCGAACGAGGCAAACGCTCGATTCACAGGACGTCGTGCTCTCGCAGGTATCACCTACGGCGCCCTTCGTTTTTGGCGAGAGGC
>JBIKMD010001107.1:0-2512 GCA_044359465.1 Myxococcota bacterium | reverse complement strand
CGAGCTCGTAGCGCCGATCGAGAAAGCCAAAATCGGCGCGATTCCAAATGCCACGGACCACGGTGCCAACCGCTCGATGCACGCTGTGTTCAGAACGGCGATGCCCAAATTTGCCCCCGAGCTCGAACGCCTTGCTGCGCTCGACGAACCAGCCAACGCCAAGCTCACGGCGTCGGCCAAAGACATTCGCACGGAAATGGGCAAGGGCGACTCGGCCAACTACCGTGCCATCTACCGCCAAATCATGGATACACCGGCCCTCGCGACGGCGTTCTCAAAACGCTTCGAGCTGAACGAATTCGCCAAACCCAAAGTGGGCCACGCGTTCGCTCAGATCAACGATGAGTTTGAAAAAGCCTGGTCGGACGTCGACTTGTGGAACTTCCACTTCGCCGGCGTGATCATGAGCGATGGCGATGCGTACGTGACGCTCGAGAATCTGTCGGTCGAAAACTCGAATGCGACCAACGGCGGCTGGTACTTCCGCCTCAATGACAAGAGCCGCGACTTCCACAGAGAAAACCGCACCGACGAGCACGTGGGCAAATACCCAACGACCATGCTCTTCCAGCCGTTGCGCGACGAATAGTACGCCAATTCACTCGAGCCGCAGTTCAAGCCCTATGGGAAGCCTGCGACCGCGTCTGGCACCGCTGCCTGCGGATCGCTGGCAAAGCCTGCGAGCACTGCGCTCACCGCATCTGACCAAATGACGCCCACGTGCGACGTTTCGCTCACTGTCACGAAGCCACGCCGCCCAGGGAAACGAGCAAACTCCTCGCGCGATGCCGCCGCGTCGAACAGCGCATCGCTGTCACCCTGAACCCACAGTGTCGGCCTGGAAAAAGCCGCGTGAAACGATGATGCGTCTGTCGCGGCCAAGCCGGTCATCGCCGTATACGTGTAGCGCAGTGTATCGAGCGGGTCGGCGTATTCGGCGTTTTTCTCGAGCCGCAGAACATAGCGATGAAGGTTGCCTCGCTGCGCGTCGCCGAGCGCCCCGAGGTCCACGCGGGCATACGTCGTGCCTACAACGCGGCCGCACTCCCACGATTGCACATGGTTCTGGGGTTGGTCGGGGTGGATAAACGGAGCCAGCAACATCGCCCCGGCCAGCGCTGACATCCCGTTGGCCTGCACGAAGCGCGCAACCAGGCCCGCGCCAGAGGAGTGCCCCGCGAGGAACTGCGGCGCCGATGGGAATCGTGCTCGAAGATCCGTGAGATGCGCGTTGAGGTCGCGCGTATGTTGTTGCGCATCGAGTGCATCACCCGGCCTGCCCGGCCAGGTTCGACCATCATCTGAGAACGAAACCTCATCCGGACCGCAGACATCTTTCGCGGAACACCGGCTGTTTCCGTGTCCGCGCAGATCGATCAAACGGGCGTACACCCCGCGACGCGCGAGGCCAGAGCCCAGTGCCGAATACAGCGCGCCACGCGCCGACGAGCCGTGCACGACAAGCACAACAGCCCCTTGTCCGTTCCAAGCCACCGGCACATAGTCGGAATAGGCAAGGAGCAGGCCGTCCTCGGCGATAAGGCCGGCCAAAGGTGGTGCTTCCGGCAGGCGCCTTTCCGCGAGAAAGCGCGCCTCCCATGCAGTGGGCGCACCGATGTTGCCCGGCGGCTCTGGCTCACACACGGGTGCGCAGGAGACGCCCGACAGCGACAGTGCGAGCAAGATACGAATCATTTCCCGCCTTCTTTCAGACCAAGTCCGCTTTCGAGTCCCATCGTGAACGCCGGCAGAACACCGCGCCGAAAAGGTTCTTCCCACAAGGGGTTGCGGTGGGGCGCTCCCACCGGCACATGAAGGCTCACGCCAACAGTGGCGGCGATGAACCAGCCAAACGGCTCGAACAATTGCCACGTCCAACCTATGCGCGGGTGAACGACGGGCCCCGGATAGAGCAACGCGCCTCCGCCAGTGCGGCTGGCGACTGAGTGCGACAGGAACGAGAAGCCCGCGTCGACGCTTGCGAAGATGCCGTAGATGGTGCGGTAGCCCACCCCAACCGTTGTCTCGGTCAAGGTCGACGTGGTTGGCAGCACTTGTCGTCCGCTGCTCACCCCGTAACTCATCGCCAACCCCAGCATGAGTCCGTTCGCGAGAAACGCTCTGCCGCGGACACCAAACACCGGCAAGACCGCGGTCCCTACGGGCGAAAAATCGTACGCCGTCAAGCGCGGATCCACGGCGGCGTAGCCACCGAAACGCGGCTCGAAACCGAAAGAAAGCGCTAATTGCGCAGGGGCCGCAACGCTCAGCGCCGCGACCATAGCAAAGGCATGGAGCATGCTGCGCGTGCTACACTCATCCACGGCAAAGGGCTAGCCGATGAGCGAGGCCCCCACCTGACTCACGCCCCACCTAGGGTCATTGGACCATCGGCGGAAGGAGGCAGTAGCAGCCCGGAAATGTCGAACTTGCATGCCGTGATCATGGCGGGTGGCTCGGGTACGCGGTTCTGGCCGGCCAGCCGCAAAGGTGCGAGTTGCAAGGCACTTCC
>JBIKMD010001105.1:0-2514 GCA_044359465.1 Myxococcota bacterium | reverse complement strand
ACTCAAGCGTTCAACCACATCGCCGTCAGACACGTCGAAAAAGATCACGGCAGACAATGGCAGATGGCGCTCGTCGAGCAACTGCTCGAGCGCCTTCGCTTGCGGAACAGTGCGAGGAAAACCGTCGAGAATGAACCCTGGCTTACAATCTGGAGCGTCGAGACGCGCAGCCACCAAGCGAACAACTAGCTCGTCAGGAACGAGCTCGCCACGTTCACTGTAGCCTTTGAACTCTTTGCCCAGGTCAGATCCGCTGCGAATCGATTCGCGGATGATGTCGCCAGTGGAGATCTGGGGGATTCCCTCACGTACCGCGAGCTTCTTGGCTTGGGTGCCCTTGCCCGCGCCTGGAGGACCTAGAAAGACGACGCGCACGTTCGTTCTCCCCCTAATGAGATCGGCTCAAGCATAGCCGGAACAGAAATGCTAGACTTCGCGGCGACCACGGATGCGTGGGCCCTTAGCGCCCGCAAATCCGTCGTAGTGCCGCGTGATCAAGTGCGATTCGATTTGATTGACGGTGTCGAGAGCGACGCCGACGACGATCAAGAGACCCGTTCCACCGAAGTAAAACGGCACCTTGAAGTTCTGCGCCAGCAACGAAGGCAGCAAACAAATCGCCGAGATGTAAAGCGCGCCACCAAAGGTGATGCGACTGAGCACGTGGTCGATGTATTCAGCGGTCTTCTTGCCCGGACGAATACCAGGAATGTACCCACCGTTCTTCTTCATGTTGTCCGCGACGTCGATCGGATTGAAGGACACGGCGGTGTAGAAGTAACAGAAGAACATGATCAAGCCGGCAAACAGCACGTTGTAGAGCAAGCCGCCAGGTTGAATTGCGCGTTGCAGGTCTTCCATCCACTTCGCCTGAATCAAGCCACCGACAGTAGCCGGGAACATGAGCACAGAAGACGCGAAGATGGGAGGAATGACGCCCGAGCTATTTACCTTGAGTGGCAAATGGCTCTGCAGCCCGCCGTACATCTTACGCCCAACCAGACGCCGTGCATATTGCACGGGAATCCGCCGCTGGCCGCGTTCAAAGAAGATGATCGCAGCAATGACCACTACCATCAGCACCAAGATGCCGAGCATCACAACGGGCTGAATCAGGTCATTCTTCACGTAGTCGACGGTCTGAAGCACCGCTTGAGGCAAGCGCGCCACGATACCAGCGAAAATGATGAGCGACGTGCCGTTACCAATGCCGCGTTCGGTGATTTGCTCACCGAGCCACATCAAGAACGCCGTGCCAGCCGTGAGCGTCAGCACCGTGATGATGCGGAACGACCAGCTTGGCTCAGCCACAACGCGCGCCGTGTCAACCTTCAAACCTTCAAGGTAGACAGAGATCGAGAAGCCTTGCGCGATGGCAATCAGCACGGCGCCGTAACGCGTGTACTGCGTGATCTTCTGGCGGCCTTGTTCGCCTTCCTTCTGCAAGCGCTCAAGCGTGGGGACCACAACAGTGAGGAGCTGAAGAATAATCGATGCCGAGATGTACGGCATGATTCCGAGAGCGAAGATCGAGAGTTGCTCGAGCGCGCCGCCGGAGAAGAAGTTCAAGAAGCCAAGTAAGTTGCCCTTCTGCGAGCCAACATACTTGCCCATGATCACACGGTCTACGCCGGGTGTCGTGATGAAGATGCCGATACGATAAACTGCGAGCAGCACCACCGTGAAAAGGAGGCGTTTGCGCAGTTCAGGAATTTTACCGATGTTCCAAAATCCGGAGGCCACGTTCGATCAGACCTTTCTTGCAGGTGACATGTCGTAGCCAGGAAGAAGCGTTGTCGTAGAAGTCGCCCGAAGGCTGAACTACTTCACGATCTCGACGCTGCCGCCCGCCGCTTCGATCTTTTGCTTCGCCGATGCGGTGAAACCTCTTGCCTTGACTGTCAGCTTCTTTACAAGAGCGCCGTCGCCAAGAATGCGAATTCCGTCTGCACGACCGGTCACAAGACCGAGCTCACGCAGCGCAGCTTCGTCCACCGTCGCGCCCGCTTTGAATGCTTTCTCGAGCGCTTCAACGTTGACGACAGCGAAGTTTTCACGACGCAGGTTCTTGAAACCGCGCTTTGGCAAGCGGCGGTACATAGGCGTTTGACCGCCTTCGAAGCCGAGACGTGGTTTGCTGTTACCTTTACGAGCGGTTTGGCCTTTGCCACCGCGGGTCGACGTTTTACCGTGACCCGAGGATTCACCGCGACCAACGCGCTTCATCTTCTTGTTCGCGCCTTTGGGCGCGCGCATTTTGCTGAGCTTCATAGCTTACTTTCCTGCCTTATTCGTGGCGTTCTTCTTGGCCTTGAGCGCGGCCCGCTTGGCGCGCATCGGGTTGGCTTTCTTCGCCAAGGTGCCAGACACTGGCGTGATCTCGAGCAAGTAGTGCACTTGCGTGAGCATGCCGCGGATCTGCGGGGTATCAGCGATCTCGACGGTGTCACCAACGTGACGGAAGCCGAGCGCGTCGATCGTAGCGCGGTGCTTCGGAATACGTCCGAGCGAGCT
>JBIKMD010001106.1:0-2514 GCA_044359465.1 Myxococcota bacterium | reverse complement strand
GCAATTCTTGGTGCAGATAACAATCACCGTCGCGGCGAAAGCGCACAGCCACGGGATTCTCGTGACCGTTCGGTTCAATGTGAATGTCGCTGACGCCGCGCTCGTACGCTTCCCGCATGATCTGGTTGACGATCTTCACGACGGCGCTGTCTGACTCACCAACTTCGCTGCCGCCGCCAGGTTGAGAACCGTCGTCGACCGCAAGATCTTCGTCTGCGGCTGCGTTCGCCAAGATGTCGCGCATCGACTCTTGGGGACCGCTGTACGAGGTGTCGATCAACGCCAAAATGTCGTCTTGCAAACCAACGAGCACAGTGACGGTTGCGCTACTTCCGGTCGACCGCAGCATATCGACGCGCCCCGCGTCCGCCGGATCGTCGAGAATCAACACCAGGTTGCCGCCCTCTTTTTTGAGCGGCGCGCATTTGTAGCGATGCAAGAAGTCGGGTTTGATCAGCCGCTTCACTTCGTCAGAGATGCGCTGCGTGCCGTCGTATTCGAAAAAAGGAACGTTGTAGTACTGAGACAACGCCGCGCCCACGTCTTTGCGCGAAAGTCCCATGTTCTGAACCAGGTAGACCGCGGCATCCATCTTTTGGCGCACGGCTTCTTGCACTGCTTGATCGAGCTTGTCTTGTTTGATCTGTCCCTTGTCCACGAGCGCGGCGAACTTACCTTTACCCTTAGCCGCAGGCTGGGCCTGCGCGGGTGGCTGCTGGGCCTGGGCACTCTGCTGAGCGGCTTGCTGCTGGGGCGCGGCGCCGCCTTGGGCTCCGAGCGCGCTCTTCACGCGAATATTGTAAAAGCCCGTGCCAACCATCTTGCCCACTTCGATGAGCAACTTTTCATCGTCCTGCGAAAACGGCGTCGGCTGCGTGCGATTCAAGACTTGCAGCACGCCCATGGAGCTGTTGCCATGCAGAATTGGCACCGTCAGCACTTGCGTGGTCTTGTAGCCGAACTGTTGGTCGAGCTTGGGGTCGAAGCGCAAATTCGCATCAATCGCCGCAAGCGCTTTGGCGTCATACGCATCCGCCAAACGCACGCTATGCCCAGTGGCGCCCACGAAACCAACAATGTTGTCTTGCGCGCGTTTGAAACGAACGTCTTTGAACGGCGCATTCACGACATACCAAGAGAAGAGCTCGTTGGTGCGGGGATCATTGAGATAAATTGCAAACGCTTGCCCAGACACTGCAGCGAGAATCGCGCGATGCGTGTTCTGCACCATGTCTGGAACGGTTTGCGCTTGACCTACGATCGCGGCGAGCTCTTGCAATACCACCTGCGGGTTGACTGCCATGCGCGCAGTATACCGCGGAAATCACGGCGCAAAAGTTTGTGGGATGAGTGGCTACAAGTCAGCGGTCGAGGTCACGCGGAAATGGGTACCTCTCCCACTATTTTAGGGACTTCCCGCGATGCATCAAACGAGCATGACGTCGTCTTCGCTGACTTCGATTTTGCCGGTGACAATGGCTTCGGTCATCTTGGTGCGTTCGTCGGAGAGCTGACTGATGTGCTCGAGCAAT
Source organism: Myxococcota bacterium (assembly GCA_044359465.1). Lineage (GTDB taxonomy): Bacteria > Myxococcota > JADLHZ01 > JADLHZ01 > JADLHZ01 > JADLHZ01. The sequence continues at coordinate 982 of JBIKMD010001106.1, read as the reverse complement.
TGAGGGTGCGTCGAGAGCACTTCGGCAAACGACTTGCGAGGCAAACGAAGAATGATCGAGCGTCTTTCTGCCGTGACGGTCGCGCTGACTGGCGCGTTCGAGAGCAGCGACATTTCGCCAAACACTTCGCCTTCTTTCAGCCGCGCGACGATGACCTGCTTGGTCTCGCCTTTGAGCTTCAAGATCTTCACGCGGCCAGAGAGGATCAAATATAGCCCGTCGCCCTTTTGACCTTCTGCGAGAACGACCTCGTTCGCGGGCACTTCACGACTCTTGAATTTTTCGATCAGCTCTTTGCGCTGATCGACCGTGAGCAACTTGAAGATACGGCTCGTCGCCATCAGGTTCGCAAGCAGGCGCTGCTTGTAAAAACGAAGGAGAACTTGCTGCACGGAGCTGTACTCGCCGGTCACCTTATCGAGCACAGACTTGCTGATCTCAAAGAGCTGCGTCGGCTCATCTACAATCACGCTCGCGGTGCGAGGCGAATCGGACAGCAGCGCCATCTCACCAAAAAACGCGCCGTCACCCAGCGTCGCGAGGAGCAGCGGTTTACCGTCTGCCGCTTTCTCCACGTGCACTTTACCCTGCGCGATGATGAAGAACGAATCGCCCTTCCCGCCTTCTTGAATAATGACTTCGCCTTTTTGCGCGGTGCGCATCTTCATGCGCTCCATGAGCGCAATGAAGGCGTTCTTCGAAAGATCCGAGAAGAGCGGGATTTGCGGTAGATCTTCACGCGCTTCTGTTGGTGGAGGCGCAGCGACGGCCGGCATGTCCACTTCTGGCATGTCTTCGAGCACGACATCACCCACGTCGACCATCATGGGCTCGAGCGGCGCTGCAATATCGAGCATGTCGAGTGGCAGCGGAGGCGGCGGTGGCGCATCAGACGCCTTTGGCGCAGCGGCTGGTTTAGCCGCCGATCCACTCTTTTTTGCGTAGAGGCCCGCCAGCATCGATTGGGTTTCTGTGTGATTCT
>JBIKMD010001104.1:0-2515 GCA_044359465.1 Myxococcota bacterium | reverse complement strand
CACGTTCACTCGCACGTTTTCTGGCGCGCCGCCCATGCGTGCGACGCGTTTGATGGTGACCGGTGCCGTGTAGTCGACCCAGTAGACGTGTGTGTCATCGATGGCCATGTCCGGCGAGGACGTGAGCCCCGCGTCCGTCACCTTCGTTGCGGTGCCGCCAGCCTTAGCAAGACGCATGAGCGCCGCTGGCATGACGCCAATGTCGAACCAATAGAGCGTGTCTTTGTCTTGGCGAAGGGATCCGCGTTGGACGTTGCTCGCGAGGTCCGTCATTGCGCCCAAGCGCCGCAGCTTGGCTCCGACCTCGCTCGTGCTCGCGCGTGTGATGTAGACGTTGCTGTCATCTGCCACGAGGTCCGTGATGCTATCTGAGCCCTGGTAGATGGTTTCCGGCGTGGCGCTCGCTTTGGCGATCTGGAAGACGCCTCCTGCGGACGCGCCGTAGAGCGTGGTGCCACCAAAGGCTATCAAGGTTGGGCCGTTGAGTACGGCTACCGATTCGGGATCTGAACGGGTGACGGTGGCAGAACAGGCCACTAAGAACAGACAAAAAAAACGCATACGCTCACTATTCCATAAGCGTCGCGCACGTTCAGGCTTTGTGAAGAAGAAAGCGAAGGAAGTGGAGATGAACGGGATCGAACCGTCGACCTCCGCAATGCCATTGCGGCGCTCTCCCAGCTGAGCTACATCCCCGTCTTCGCTTGCGGCGGGTGTCACTCTCACAATTCAATCACGACATCAAGCGCCCGCATTCAGCTTTCTCAACCTTGCGAGCTGGTTTGTCTTGAACGCCGTCTTGAGCGCGGAGAGATCCCGCGTTAGCGCGCGAGCATGAGTTATCGTTCCATCTTTCGTGCTGATCTCTTCCAAGGCAAAGTTGTTCTCGTCACGGGTGGCGGTTCGGGCATTGGCCGCTGTATCGCGCACGAGCTTGCGAGCCTTGGGGCGAAGGTGGCGATCGTCGGCCGCAAAGAAGACAAGCTCAAGACCGTACAAGGTGAAATCGGCGCCGCAGCGAGCGTGCATGTGTGCGACATTCGCGAAGAAGCTGCTGTGCAAGCCATGGTCGCCGCGGTGCTCAAAACGCACGGGCGCATTGATGGTTTAGTGAACAATGCGGGTGGGCAGTTCCCGGCGCCGCTGTCGCTGATCAACCAAAAAGGGTGGGAGACCGTTGTGCGAACCAACCTCACTGGCGGCTTCTTGGTCGCGCGCGAGTGTTACACGCAATGGATGCAAGGCGCACAGGGTGACCACGCCATTGTGAACATCATTGCCGACATGTGGAATGGCATGCCGGGCATGGGTCATAGCGGGGCGGCACGTGCGGGCATGTTGAACTTCACTGAAACAGCGTCGCTCGAGTGGGCGCCGGTGCGAGTGAATGCAGTGGCACCTGGGTGGATTGCCTCGAGTGGCATGGATCACTATCCCCCGGAGATGGCGGAGCTCATCCGAGGTCTCGCCAAATCTGTACCTGCGGGCCGCTTGGGCAACGAGGCAGAGGTGTCCGCAGCGGTGGCGTTCTTGCTCTCACCCGCTGCGGCGTTTGTGTCTGGATCGTGTTTGCGGATCGATGGCGCGGCACCCAATGCCAAGCGTGTGTGGCCGCAAGTGGGGAATGGAACCGCGACGCCTGAGTTCGATGGGTTTCACTTGGCGAAGGCGCCAAGTGTTCTGAAGGGTTAGCCTGCCCAGGTTTGGGGCCCGGGGTTTATTCTTCGAGCGCTTTCTTGCTGACCGGCGCTTTGTTCACGCGTTTTGGTGCGGGCGCTTTTGCTGGAGCGGCTGCCTTCTTCTTGGGCGCAGCGGCTTTTTTCTTCTTGGCTGGTTTGCTGGGCGCGGCTTTTGGGGCTGCGGCTTCTGACTTGCTCTCGGCCTTCACTGCCTTCTTGGGCTTGAGTGAATCAACCACTTCGTTGAGGCGCGTGACGGTCTTCTTCAAGACAGAGGGCAGCTCGACTGGGCTCTTGTTCACCCACGTCAGCGTTTGTTCGCCGAGCGTGACAAGCAAACGATCGCGCTCGAGGCGCAGACGATCAAACTCTTTTTCAAACTGGTGGCGCGCGTTCTCGCCCCCAGCCTTCACGGTCTTCTCGACCTCTTTGCGCACGCCTTCGATTTGCGCGACTGCGCCCTTCCACAATTTCTTGAAACGATTCGCCATGAGATTCTCCCTAAAACCGGCGCGCGGCGTACTGCGTCAAGAGTAGACCGTCAAGCAGATTTTTTAGGCGGGACGGGTAGTTGTGGGGATCACAAGCGCCGTACAAATCGCCAGCAGAGAGAAGGGAAGCATGCCTGCCCAAGTCGCCGCCACGCCAAAGTGTTCCATGAGATGCCCCGCCGCTGCGGCCCCGGCGGCCCCCCCAAGTCCAAAGCTCATGGCGACGAGCACGGACAGTGCCGAGTGCCGCTGACCTTCTTCAACGGTGCCAGACACCAAATTAACGATGAGTGGATAGAAAAAGCCAAAGCTCAGCCCGTGGCAAGCAGAGAAGAATAGAAACGC
>JBIKMD010001103.1:0-2520 GCA_044359465.1 Myxococcota bacterium | reverse complement strand
CCGTCCGTTTTTTCTGTGCCGAGTGTGACGACCAGCGTGCCTTTAGGGGTGTTGACCCGGGCCACGGCGGCAGTGGCACCGGCCTCCAGGCGCGCAGCCTCCACCAGATCCGTGATCGCAGCAGCGTGGAGATTGGGGTCGGGCGCTTGCCAAAGCTTGCGACCGCAACCCGAGAGCATCAGCATACACAACATGGCGCGAAACATCTTGGGCTCAGCTCCTAACCTTGTCTGGCGCATTGGCATAGTCCTCAGTCTCCCGGCGTGCGTCATCACTAGCGCGTCGCAGCCTCCGCCGGAGGCGATGGCCTCTGAGAACTGCGAGTACGGAGAAATCAGCTACTATGCGGCCTCACTTGCGGGTCGAAAAACCGCAAGCGGCGACGTGTATGATCCCGAAGCACTGACGGCAGCGCACCGAACGTTGCCGTTTGGGACGCTCGTGGTGGTCGACTATGCAGGGAAAAGCGCGACTTTTCGGGTGAACGACAGGGGACCGTATGCGAAAGGCAGGCTTCTGGACGTGTCCGGGCGCGGCGCGAGGGCTCTTGGGTTAGTGAAGGCGGGGCACGGGAAAGGGCGGATCTGCAGGGCGAAGAGCCACTAAACCGCTTTTTTGGAGCTGCCGAGCAGGGCGGACTCGTTACTGTCCGCAATCGGGATGGACTCTTCTTCATGCACGTCGCTGCTCACGGACGCATTCGCCACAGCTTGTGCCGGCAATGAAGGCGTGTCGTTAGCCTCGGGTTCTGGTGCCATGAGGCGCTCTAGACGCGCACGCTCTTCGAGCATCACCCGAAGGCGTTCCTCCACTTGGATCTTTTCGATCTGCATGGAGGCGTACCGCTCATCCATCTCTGTGATGGTGCGCTCGCGTTCGGCAAGGCGCTCCCCGAGTTTTTTAGTGAGTGCGTCTTTCTCTTCACGCGCGACTTGGACCTCTTTGCCTAGCTGTTCGAGGACGGCATCTTTTTGCGCGAGCGCCGCCTCGCGTTGTTGCAGCCGTTCCGTGAGACGCGCTTGCATCTCTTCGCGTTCGCGTTTGGCGGTTTCGAGCTCTTGGGCGCGCGCAGTCAGTTTCTCATGCGAGCCTGCTTCGAGGTTTTCGAGTCGGACACGGAGCTCGCCTAGCTGCTGCGCTTGCTCCATGCCAAGCTTGTCTTTGCGGTCGACATCGTCTTTGAGTGCAGCGATCTGAGAATCGCGTTGCGCCGCGCCTTCTTGCAGCTCGGTGATCTTCGTCTCGAGGGATGCCCTGACTGCGGCGGCGTCTTGCTCGCTGACACGCTTTTGTTCTTCGAGCACGCGCAAACGTTCGGCAAACTGCGCCTCGGCGTCTGAGAGTTTGCTCGCCGCAATGTCGCGGTCCGTTTGCATCTCTAGCTGCAGCGCTTTGCGTTCTTCGTCCGTGCGCTGAATCGTGTCGTTTAGTGTCTGGTCCGCTTGCTGGGTCAACTGCGCGAGCTGCTTCGCCGCGGCTTCGCGCGTTTGGTTGAGCAACATCTCAGCGTCTGACTTGGTCTGGTTCAGTAGACTTTCTGCGTCAGCACGCGTTTGCGCCAGTGCCGCATCGGCTTCAGCGCGTGCTTGCGCCAGAGCCGCGTCATCTGCCGCGCGGGTGCGCACCAGTTCCTCTTCCACGGCGGCTTTTTCACGTTTGAGCTGCTCAATGTCGCGTTCGCGCGCGGAGAGATTGCGTTTGAGCTCGGCGACTGTTTTTTCCTTCGATGCGACGATCTCGATGAGATCCTTTTCGAGGATGAACTTCTCTTCGAGCAAACGATCGATCGCAGACGAGCTGCCCTTTTGCTCCCGGCGCAAGTCGTCGTCACGCATCTTCGCGCGCTTCATGGCCTCTTCTTGGCCCATTTGCGCCGCTTTGACGTCGATCTCCATTTCCGCAACACGCTGCGCGCTGGTTTTGTACTCGTGCTCGTGTTGCAACCAAATCTGCCGCAGCTTCTGCAGCTCGAGCTCGCGCTCCCTCAGTTGCTCTCTGAGCATGAAAATCTTGGCTTCCGGGCCACGGAGATCTTTTGCTGATTTGACGCCCGGCGGGAGGGGAGGGGCGTTCGGCATGGTTTTCACCCGCTCGAACACGCCTTCCACGAACCTCAGCTCGTCTTCGCTGAGTTGGCTGAGCGGGCTTGGAACGTCAGCCGCGGTGGGTACTTCGAGTACCTCTTCGGCTTCCATGACTTCTTCGGCTTCCATCACCTCTTCAACCGGTGCGGATTCTTTGGGCTTTTGACCTGGAGTGAGCGCACCAAAGGCGCCCTCCAAATCGTCATCGGAGAAGTCTGGTTTCGGTTGCGCCGGCGCCTCCGAGGGGGCGGCGTTCATCGGCATGGATTTGGCGGTGCCTTCGTCCTCGCTCAGTGCCCGGTCGATCGCGGCAAAAGGGTCGTCCTCAACTGCTTGAATGTCGTCATCTGCAACTGTGCCGCCGTCCAAATCGAGCAGCGCGTACGCTTGCAGGCGCAAATCCTTCAGTCCAAGTGGCGGCGCGATGTACGCGTTC
>JBIKMD010001102.1:0-2522 GCA_044359465.1 Myxococcota bacterium | reverse complement strand
ACTTCTCATGAGCGAAAGTGAGATCGCGCTCCTCGAACGTTTGATGAACCCAGAAAAGACGCCCGGCCTTGGCGGAAAAGCCCGCTCGCACATGAATGGGATGAGCGTGGCCGACAACGAGCTGCACAGCATCGTCAGCGCGCTCGCCGCTCCAGTGAGGGCACTTGGCGCGGAGCTCGCCTACGAGCATGCTGTCTTCGCGTCTGCGCATATGCTGAGCGATCCCAAAGATGTGGCGCTGGATGCGGTGGCCGCAACACCGGCCGCGGCGATCGAACGCTGCGCCTTCTCCGCCACCTATGCAGCCACACCAAACAAAGTGCGGTTTGCCGCACAAAGTGTTCTGCGTCTCTCGGGCGAAAAATGGCCGCCTGAAGACGAACGCAACGGACTACTCGCCTTCCTCTATTCTCAATCAGGGGAAGCGCTTCCTAAAGAAGCATTGGCGAGCGGCGCGCAGATGAGCAAATTGTGGGCAGCCCTTCAGAAGGCGCCGGCTGCAAAACCCTGCGGTCCAAACATGGTACCCTTTGCGCAGGCCGTTGATGAAAAAACGGCAAGCGCCATCGCCGCAGCATTACTGGCCGAATAACGCGTTTCCAGGCGTCTTCGCAGCCACGCCCCTCACAGCTGATTCGAAATTCGTAGTGCATGCTATTGACGTTGTGTACCTCTTTCTATACACCCACCGCCGTCCGTTGCCGCGGTGGTGGAACTGGTAGACACACTACTTTGAGGTGGTAGCGGGGCAACCCATGCGAGTTCGAGTCTCGCCCGCGGCACCAACGGACGTCCGCACTTCATGCCCCGAACAAAGACAAGTTACTGAGGCCTAAAGGTGTAATCACCCACGGTGATTGCGACGTTAATGACCGGAATTTTGTCGATACCTTGAAAGAACTGCGGCAGAAACGTCGCATCCACTTCCACACCAAAACAATCACAAGCCCCGGTCAGTCGTGCGCCAATCTTCTGGCCCTGGATGGACACACGCTTGGAAATGATGCCGTCGCCAAACCCTACGCCGAACGAATAGTTCAGACCGAGCCACTTGAGCGGCTGCACCGTTGCGGCAAACGACGCGATGTGAAGAGCGCCTGAACGCGGATTCAAGATGACCGCGCCGCCTGGTGCTAGCTCGAACAACCCAGTATTCATCCGCGCGGTCCCACCATCGGTGTAACGCAGGTAGCTCACGCCCACGGAGTTCCCACGGTTATCCGCGACGGCAATATCAGCCGTTTGTTCGGTGAGTGTTTTGGAACTGAGATCGTAAGTTGTCCGCGCGCCGAGTCGCAGCGGGTTCCATTGAAACGCAACCTTGCCAACCAGGCTGCCAAACCCGAACGGTGTGCCGCTCAGTACACGTCCGTCGAAGCCCAAGTTGAGCTGCTGGTACAACGACAGCGTCAGGAACCGTCGCGACACACCGCTCCCTGCTTTCACAAATAGGTCAGTCTCGAAACCGAAAACCAATTGGTGCGCCGCTTGAAACTGATCTCGCTCGTCAAACACGTAACGAGGACGCGCGCCAATGATACCTGGGATGAGCAAGTACGTGAGCATAGGGCGGATGCGGTGGCGAATGGCGAGAGCGTCACCTGATTTAAACACACGACCAAAGAGCGTTGAGAGCTCCACCTTCATGCCAACGAAGCCACGCGGTGAGACAGTGTTTTGAAGCGAGTCAAAGCCCGCGGCAAAGAGCCCAAAGAGCTCCGGCCTCACTTGTAGTGCGCCCAGAGAAAACGGGCGAGACAGCCGCGGAACTACGTCTAGGCGTGCAAAGCTCTGCGGCTTGGCACACACATCAGAGAGCGGCGCAGGCTGCCCGTAGGCATCCAGGGTCGCCCCGTCCGTATAGGTGGGCAACCGGGCGCAGTCAGCGAGAAGCGCCTCGGTCTCGGCAGGCGTTTGCGCCACGCTCGGCACTTGCGCGTCGTAAGAGGTAGCGCGGCTTCGGTTGAAACCGAACCCCACATTCATGCGTGCATCGAGCGCTAGTCTAAACCCTGCCGGCAGCGTCAGCGGCGCGAGCGAGAACCCAAGATCGGGAATGCGTTGCAACACACGCCCCTGCGCTGCGCCAAAAAAAGGAAAGGCCGCGAAGTCTTGATAGATTGCCGCCCCCGCTGACACGCGCCAATCGTCACCGCGGTGATCAGCAACCAAACGGCTTGCTGTGTACTGCAATGCTTGCGCTGCCACTGTGTAGGTGAGGTTCGCAGGCATGGCGGCATCCGTGTAGAACACGCTTTCGAGACGCAGAGACGTGCGACCGAACGTGCCTGAGCGATGCCAGAAGCGACCACTAACGCGATTGGGCACGAGCATATCGCGGCTCTGTGATACTTCTTCTTCTGCCCTCCTGGCGGCATCAGGCGCCCCTTCGCTCAAGAAGCGTTGGTAAGCGATGGGCGTGAGCACCTCTTTGCGGTACTGCGTGTCGAACATGTGCAGCACGTTGATCCCGCCCTCAATGTCGACACTCGGATTGTAGCGAAACTCGAGCATCTCTCGCA
>JBIKMD010001121.1:0-2524 GCA_044359465.1 Myxococcota bacterium | reverse complement strand
CCGAGGGGCACGCGCTCCGCTCCTCTAGCCAAAGCGCATCGCTTCAACAGGATAGGTACGCGCTGCTCTGAGCGCTGGGTACAACGTGGCGAGATGAGCCACCTCGAGCGCGCCAAAAACGATCGCGACGATTTCGAGCGGGTTCACAACCACACGCAGCGTGTCGACCAGATAAACGTCCGCGGCGATGTGAATCTTGAGCTGCGAAATCAGCAAACACAGTGAGAGGCCGAGCACCACGCCCATGACCACGCCAACGAAGCCGATGAGGTGGCCTTCAATGACAAAGATTTTCATGATGACGCCGTCACGCGCGCCAAGCGCTTTGAGAACGGCGACCTCGCGGGTTTTCTCGACGACCAGCATGAACAGAGTGCTCGCAATATTGAATGCCGCAACGATGACAATGAAAACCAAGATCAAGATCATTAGCAGCTTCTGCATCTTGAGCGCGCTGAAAATACCGCTGTTCATCTGGCGAAAGTCGATGGTGCGATAGGGCCAGCCACCGAGCTTGGTTTGAATTTTCTGCGAGAGCACTCCCACCATGTCGGCATCCGCGATTTTCGTTTCGATGCCGGTGACAGTTTTTTCCGTGCCGATGAATTGTTGTGCGGCATCGATGCCCAAGTAGACGAGCTTCTGGTCGAACTCGTTCATGCCGCTTGCAAACTCGCCCGCGAGTTGAAAACGCATACGTTTGGGCGGGGCGCCACGTTTGGCTTCGGCTGGCACAGGGCTAATGAGTGAAATCTCACTGCCAATGCCTAGACCGAGTTTTTTCATGAGCTCTCGACCAACGACAATCTTGGGGAGCTCCCCCGGTTTTGCCGGTCTCAGCACGCCAATGTCCGTGTCTTTGAGCTGCATGCGGATGCCTGTCACGAGTCCTGCTTGATCGGGGTCAATGCCCTTGACGAGCACCGGGTACATGCCACGCGCATTGCCCATGACCTCAGCGTCTTCCACCTTCATCTGGTCAATGTTGTCGACAGCGAGCATGCCACCGGTGAAGACGAATGGGGTGGTCGCAACAACACCCGGGATCTCTTTCAGCTTGGTCGCCACTTCTTCGTAATTGTCGAAGTCGCGGCCCATGCGCTGCACGATGACATGTGCATTGGTGCCTAGGATCTTCTCTTTTACCTCGGCTTGATAGCCGCTCATTGCGCTGATGACTGCGATCAGCGCAGCGACCCCAATGGCCATGCCCACGGCTGCGATGAGCGCCGTGATCGAAACACGCGCATCCCTACGTTTGGCGGCTAGGTAGCGGCCACCCACGAAAGCCTCGAAGCCAAACCACGGCTCGAAGCGTTTGCGAGAACGAAACATGAACGCGAGCGATGCCACTGTGACCGCTTGCAGAAACCCCGCGCCGCCGAGCCCAATGACATTCACCATCCACTGCGGGCCGATGTAGGCAGAGCCAGGCGAGCTCAACATGATGCGAGAGACGTCTAGCTCCATGCTCAAATCAGGTGCGCGCATGGGATTGACCGTGATGCCGAACTGACCAAAACCGAGCGTGGCGAGCACCACACAGACGGTTGCTAGCAGGAGCTCCCGAAATGCGAGGCCTCGCGCGATGGCCGAGCCGACGATGCCAGCGGGCAAAAAGCCAAAGAGCGCGATGCCGAACAAGATCGCTTCGCCGTTTTCGCTGGGCATGTCTTTTCCGCCAAACACGAGCATCGTCGCGCAGAGCCAGCTGCCGCCGATAATCCCGATCGCCGCGGCGAGCGCTCCACCCGAAAAAGGAGGTTTGTTGTTCATGCGCACCGGCTAACAGCCCGCCGGGCAAAATGACAGGCTAGCGGTGCGATCCCGTTTGGTAACGCCCCGCGGCTGCGCTGCTACGTAACGGCAACGAATCGCACCAAAATCTGCATGTTTTAGACTTGGTCCAAGGCTTGCTCTTGTCTTTGCAAGGAGACACTCCATGCAAGCCCAATCGGCCATGACTCGCGACGTCGTATTCGTTACGCCGTCCTACTCGCTCGCCACCGCCTACCGTTGGATGAACACCTGGCGCGTACGCCACCTACCCGTGCTGTCCGGTGGTCGTGTCGTCGGCATTCTGTCTGATCGCGACGTGTTGATTCACGCGTCGCGCATTGATGGTGAGGTGCATCTGCCGAAGATGACCGTCGAAGAAGCCATGACGGAATCGCCCATCACGATTCAGCGTTCGACGACGGTGAGCAAAGCAGCCGAGCTGATGATCGAATACAAGATTGATGCTCTTCCGGTGGTAGACAACGACAAGCGACTCGTTGGGCTCGTGACTTCATCTGATCTGCTGGTGTTGTTGATCGGAGACAACAACTCTGTTGGCATTCGCAGCCTGCCGTTCGCATTCACCTTGAAAGACGCCGCTGCCTCAGCCGTCGCCTAATTTTTGAACCATCTTTCACATCAACTTTCCACGTCACACCAACGAAGGACTCATCGTGAGCAAATCCATTCCAACCATCTCAAAATACATGTCCACGACACCGCTTGCCGACGAGCCGAGCACCAC